>DCIP01000152.1:560-5004 GCA_002317115.1 Candidatus Scybalocola fimicaballi | reverse complement strand
CCTGAACCATCCAGTCCATTGTAGCTGCACCATCGTGCACCTCACCGATTTTGTGAGTAAGACCAGTGTAGAACAAAATACGCTCTGAAGTTGTAGTCTTACCAGCATCGATGTGAGCCATGATACCGATATTTCTCGTAAAATGCAAATCTGCTTTTGCCATTTTTTTTCTAAATTGTTGAAGTGTTAAAAATAGATTGATTAGAATCTGAAGTGTGCGAATGCACGGTTAGCCTCAGCCATCTTGTGCATATCTGCCTTCTTCTTAAACGCTCCACCCTGGTTGTTGTATGCGTCTGCGATCTCAGCAGCCAACTTGTCTGCCATTGAACGACCTGCTCTCTTACGTGCGAAGATGATTAGGTTCTTCATTGAGATAGACTCCTTTCTTTCTGGACGGATCTCTGTTGGTACCTGGAATGTAGCACCTCCGACACGGCGAGACTTAACCTCTACCTGTGGAGCTACGTTCTCTAGAGCCTTCTTCCAGATCTCTAGTGGCTCCTTCTCCTCGTTTGGAAGCTTGCTCTTTACAGTCTCCAAAGCTGAGTAGAAGATTGAGTATGCTGTACTCTTCTTTCCGTCGTACATCAAATGGTTAACAAAACGTGTTACCATTACTTCGTTAAAAATTGGATCTGGCAAAATGATCCTCTTTTTAGGCGTTGCTTTTCTCATTTTCTTAAATCGTTTTTGTTTTGGTTGCTTCTGTCGCTTCAACGACCCATTCGGGTCATTTACTCAACCCTCATCACGCTACCAGTAAAACTAAAACTTAGTTTTTTGTTTTTTACTAAAAGAATTTGCTAGTCGAAGTTATAATTACTTCTTACCCTTTGCTGGTGCTGCCTGTCCTGGCTTTGGACGCTTAGCTCCATACTTAGAACGTCTCTGAGTTCTTCCGTTCACACCTGCAGTATCCAATGTACCGCGAACGATGTGGTAACGTACACCTGGTAGGTCCTTAACACGACCACCACGTACCATTACGATTGAGTGCTCCTGTAGGTTGTGGCCCTCTCCTGGGATGTAGGCGTTAACCTCCTTCTGGTTTGTCAATCTAACACGTGCTACCTTACGCATTGCAGAGTTCGGCTTCTTTGGTGTTGTTGTATAAACACGCATGCATACACCTCTTCTCTGTGGACATGAATCCAACGCAGGAGACTTGCTCTTGTCCTCAAGACTAGCTCTTCCTTTTCTAACTAACTGTTGAATAGTAGGCATTTTGTTTTACTTTTAAATTTTTACTGATATTCTATCATTTAGAATGCAAAAATAGTCATATATTTTAACATGGCAAAAGAAAATCAGGGAAAAATGTCGGTATTTATCAACATTTCAAAGATTTAGGCTTTTCAGCAATGTTTTTCAATTTCGACGTCGTCCCTTTCTTACCTACATCAAAAATATATTGTAAAACATAAAAATCTAATGCTATTTTTTTGCTGTCCTCATCCATTTTCTGCCCTAAAAACGAATATTGCTATATAAATATGTATATAAATTGAGGATTGTTACACGTATATAATTACCATTTAAGTAACCACAGAGACTCAGAGTTAAAGAGAATGTCTCCGACTTTTTTAGGAGAAAAAAGAGATTCTGCATTTTTTTTGTGCAGTTTTAGGCAAAAACTGCATTTTTTTTGTGCAGTCTCAAATCACCATTGCGACAACTGTCATTATCGCAAACACCATCATATTGCGTGAGCTCTCGCCAATCAACTGGTTGAGTGCTTTTCCTCTCTTGATTTTTATCAATTTAGTGTAAGACATCAAATGCAATATAATATATGGTATATAAAAGAATGAAAGGGCTAAATGGCCTCTGAAGACGTAGAGCATCAAGGCGACGGCTCCGAATCCACAGCCTAAATAAAGCAATTCTCCGAATCTCTCACCTAATTTCACAATCAACGTGCGCTTGCCATCTGCGGCATCAGTTTCACGGTCGCGGTAGTTGTTGACCACCAACAATGCGTTGATTGCCAATCCCGTCGCCACTCCTGCCACTATACATCCCGGATCTGTGAAGCAATACGGATTCTGGCAGTAGCATGTGAAACAAGTGGCCACGACGCCAAAGAATCCGACAACTGCGACGTCGCCCAATCCATTATATGAAAGCGGGAATGGTCCTGATGTGTAGAAATAGGCGAAGAAGATACAGAATATGCCGACGCCGATCATCGTCCACACCTGTTCCTCCATGATAATAGGAAGCATACACAATCCGCAGACTGCCGCAAGCCCCACCACAATCGCTATTCCAATCAGCATGGCTTTCTTAGTGATCCATCCCTGAGCCATAGCTCTCTCCGGACCAAGGCGATCCTTACCGTCGCTACCCTTCAAGAAATCAAAAAGGTCGTTGATAAGATTGGCGGCTATCTGCATAAGCGACGCGAACAAAAAGCAAATGACGAATTTTCTCCAGTCGAACACGAATGAGTCATTCAAAAACACACTCAACGCCGAGCCAACCAACACTGGCACCACCGCAGCAGCCAACGTCTTCGGACGTGCCGCCAATATCCACGCTTTTGCTGAATTCACCTCTACCATCATCCTCGTCTTCGTTTTCGTCTTCGTCAACGTTCCAAAATCATCTTCATCTCCGGGCTCACGAATGCCTTCAATGCTTCCTGGTACGCCTTGTCCTCCAAATTATACGACCAATAGAAAGGTCGCTGCTTATGATCGTCCGAACCGTGGATCGAACGGATCAAATAAGAGACAAGCAGACGCATGATTCTCTGCTGAGTCATCTGTGGCTCATCAGCAGACGGCACGAAATTTTTCTCTTTCTTAGCGTATGCCAAGAATTCATTGTACACGCTGCTATGAGTAAGATTCTTATAAGTTGTCACAAAATCCCCACTCTTCTTATACGCCTCAACCTCTGAAGGATGCTTGTCTACATATATATATGAGAAGTCGTAGATCAAGTCGCTCAAAAGAATCTTCTTTGCGAACGGAGTCATATTTGTGTCGAGCGGCACGAAGATATCAGGCACGATACCACCGCCTGCGTAGACGGTACGGCCAAGCTTGCAAGTCTTGAACTTCAGACTGTCGTTCTCTGCAGCCTTCTTCATGCTGTCGACGTTGGTCATCTCACCATGCTCGTAGCGGCTTGCAGTCTCAGCGCGATAGTCGTAATCCTTACCGTAATATTTCTGCACGCATCTTCCCGAAGGAGTGTAATATCTTGCGACGGTTAGACGCAATGCCGCTCCACCTGAGATTGGAATCTGCTGCTGCACAAGTCCCTTACCGAATGAACGGCAGCCTACGATGACTCCTCTATCGTTGTCCTGGATGGCACCGGCGAAGATTTCACTTGCAGAAGCGGAGTTCTCATTGATCAGCACCACAATAGGAGCCGAGATAATAGGATCGCGTCGAGACATCAGCACCTCCATTGGATTCTCTCGCGTCTCACCACGTCCGCAAGTATAGACGATTGTATCACCCTCGTCGAGAAGATAATCCAACATCTCTCCAGCTACAGGAAGGAAGCCTCCTCCATTATTTCGCAAATCAACAATGAAACGTCGAGCACCTTCAGTCTGAAGCTGAAGCAAAGCCTCATAGAATTCAGCATGAGTCTTCTCGCCAAAACGATCCACCTTCACATAACCAGTGATATCATCAGCCATATAGAAAGCGTCCACAGTCTCCTGAGCCACCTCACCACGAATCACCTCGTAATCAATAGTCTCATTCACTCCAGCGCGCTTGATGCCAAGTTTGACGTGGGTATTCTTCGGTCCACGTAGTTTTCTCACCACCGTCTCGTTAGTCAACTTAGGTCCGACGAAAACACTGTCGTCGACAGCAATGATCTTATCCCCGGCACGAAGTCCGACCTTCTCCGACGGTCCGCCCGAAATCACCTGCACCACATTGACAGTATCGTTGTGGAGATTAAACTGCACACCGATACCGAAGAAACTGCTGGCAAGCTCGTCGTTAGTGATCTGAAGATCCTCCGCTTTGATATAAGCGGTATGTGGATCAAGTGTTTCAGTAAGCTGAGGCATCACACGGTCGACAAGACTATTCATATCGACAGTGTCGACATACATCTTCGACACATAGTGAAGCACATCCGACATCTTGCGAGCGGCAATCACGTCAGACTCTCCATCAAAAGATTTATGTTGAGGTTTAGACAAGCTTTCAGCATTGTAAGCGTATCTGATACCAAACTTAGCACCGAAGATGAAAGCAATGGCAGTGAACACGCCAAGCACAACCGGGATAAGTGCAAGTTTTAGTTTGTCATTCATTTTCATAAGGTCCTCGTTAAATTATATTCACTCTTTATAATCCTGTTCATTTAAATATTCCACCTTCACGCCGGCACGTTCCAAAAGATCGATACCATCAGTCAAGCGATATTTCTCAGAGTAGACGACGCGTTTGATTCCAGCCTG
>DCIP01000152.1:0-454 GCA_002317115.1 Candidatus Scybalocola fimicaballi | reverse complement strand
GCGTTAGCCTCAGCGTGAAGCACGTAAGGGAAAGTAGTGTCATTATCATCCTCACAGATATTAGGGAAACCAGAAGGCGTACCATTGTAACCGTCGGAAATAATAGTTTTGTCTTTAACAAGTAGGGCTCCCACCTGACGGCGCTTACAATAAGAGTTTTCGGCCCATATTCTGGCCATTCTGATATATCTGTAGTCGATTTTCTTTAATTTGTCCGGGTTCATAAGTTCTTTTTTAACGGTGACGCTGACGTTAACGATGACACCTATAATAGCATGTTAAAATCAAACAACATACAAAAGTAAAGAAAACTATGGAATAATCAGCAATTTGCGAAAAAAAGGAGCATGACGGGCCAAAAAAAGCCGATAAAAGTTTGTAAGAAACAAAATTTAGACTACCTTTGCACTCGCAAAAGAAAAGAAACGCTCTTTTACATACTGCGGAAATAGCT
>DCIP01000142.1 GCA_002317115.1 Candidatus Scybalocola fimicaballi | reverse complement strand
TAACTAAATTTAAACAATTTCTTAGTTTTTTTTAACAATTGCCACGACCACGTTTGTAGTTTTTTAACTAAATTTGCGTCGTGATATTTGATTATGATACGACACGGAAATTACCGTTTTGTATAATATGCGAAATACTCAAGACAAAAAGGATTGAAAAACAATAAGTTTTTATGAAGAAAATTTTTGTATCGGCACTTGCCGTACTAAATCTTTTATTCGCTTCTGCACAAGAAGAAAAGATGGACATCTCGTTTACCCCTGCTGGTGGTAATATAGAGAATACTACAAAAGAGGAGATCAAACCAGTTGAGACACAACAGGTTGCTATGCCACAAGCTCACTCTAACACTGAGGCTCAGCCAGCTCAGACGACGGCAGTTCAGACCAATGTGAGCCAGCCAGCGGCTACTCAGCAAAATGTCCAGCAATCTTCATCAGCTTCATCATCTGCGTCGACAGCATCAAGTTCTGATGATTTCGACTCTGATTTTTTCGCTTCAAACAATACAGCATCACAAAGTGGGGAGACTAAAAATGTAGTCGGCCTAAGATTCGGAGGTAGCATTTCCCAAGCGACATCAAGTGGTGTTGCCTCGGCACACTTGCAGGGTCTCGCTTTCGGCGTCGTCGACCAAGTATGGTTCGGAGAGAGAAACCTATTCATAGAAACTGGTTTGATGTATCTTCAGAAAGGATACACACTTAAGTATTTCGAGCCAAGTGAGACTAAAGTCTACTACTTGGAGCTACCTTTATTATGGTGTTTCAGACAGGGACGTGAGAATCTATGTATGATTCTCAAGGCAGGTGGATATATCGCATGTGGCACAAAGGCTACATTGAAGACCGATATCTCAGACAATCCTGGTGCAATCGACCTTTTCAAGACAATGCACGAATATGACCTTTTTAAAGAGGGAGCATTAGCACGTTTCGACGCAGGTGCAAAATTCGGTGTCGCTATCGTTGTAAGAAGAGTACATTTCGGTTTCTCTTATGACCTTGGCCTATACAAGATCGACAAGAAAGATCTAATCTATGGCGACGACGAGTTGATGCTCGGCTATAAAGACTTAAAAAATAGAAGTTTCCAACTTATGGTAGGATTCAACTTTCAAAAATAGGATTTAATTATGAGACTTAAGTACATTATCAAAGCACTCCCTATCTTATTGGGACTTTCTGTTTTCACAGGTTGCGAGGAGAGAGATGACATCTCCGACAGAAACAGACTATACAGACTTGAGGATAGATTTACTTATCTTGAGAACATTTGCAACACTATCAACAAGAACTCTGAGAATATTCATAAACTACTTCAGCAACAGGCTAAAAAAGTCAGCATTGAGGCTGTATATAAAATGTCTGATGGTTACGTGATATCATTCACCGACGGCGAATACGTTGAGTTGCACAATGGAAAGGATGGTAAGAACGGAGAAAATGGTAAGGATGGTACAGTCACCAACCCTGACGGATCATCATACATTCCAGTAATCGGTGTCAAGATTGCTCACGATGGTTATCACTACTGGACTCTTAACGGTGAATGGCTTCTTGACGAGAACGGCAAGATGGTGTTGGCTGAAGGTAAGAAAGGAGACAAGGGAGACCAAGGAGCACAGGGAGAAGCCGGACAAGGTGGTGCCGGTATTGCTCCACTAATGAAGATCGAAAACGGATTCTGGATGATCTCATACGACCAGGGGAAGACTTGGGAGGTCATGGGCAAGGCTACCGGAGAAAACGGTAAGGATGGAGAAAACGGTATCTGTCCAGAACTTAAGATTCAAGACGGTGTTTGGTACATCAGCTACGACAATGGAGTCACTTGGGAAGCTATCGGTTCAGCCGTAGGTCAGGATGGCAAGACGCCTTCCCTAAAGATTGAAGATGGCAAGTTGATGATCTCTTGGGATAAGGGTGAGACATGGGAGGATGTTGAAGGTGGAGACATATTCGGCAATACACCGACAAAACCAGGCCATGGTGTAGCAGCCGGACACACTTGGATTGATCTTGGACTTCCAAGCGGTAACCTTTGGGCATCTTGCAACGTCGGAGCAAACACTCCAACAGACTGGGGTAAATTCTATGCTTGGGGCGACACAATATCTAAGTCAAGCTACGAGTCGGGCAACTGCTCAACATTCGGAAAAACATTAGACCAGCTTTCAATGACTGGCTACACTAACAGGGGTGGTATTCTTAACGGCACACGTGACGCAGCAGTCCATAACTGGGGTGGATACTGGAAGATTCCAACAAGAGAAGACTTTATGGAATTGATCAACGAGTGTACTTGGACTTGGGTTAAGATGGAGAACACACAAGGTTACGAGGTGAAGAGCAAGAGAGAAGGAAATGAAAACTCAATCTTCTTGCCAGCTGCTGGTAGCAAGGACGAGTTCGACCTTAGAATGCAAGGTGTTCAGGGATGGTATTGGACAAGCGCCGCATTCGCTAACAACGACTACTTGAGCTGGAGCGTGACTTTCGACAACGTAGAAGGTGTACAGGTCACACCGTTGAGCCGCCGAAGTGGATTCACTATCCGTGCAATCTGGGTAGAACCGTAATGACGATAACGATAACGTTGACGATAACAAAAGAGGTACTGATTTCAGTGCCTCTTTTTGTGTTTTGAGGATGATATCCTAACTTTGTAAAAAATTCACGTCATGGCAAAATTCACTAAAGAGACATTAAAGAAGATGCTTGATTCCAATCAAACATCTATAGATATACATCAGAAATATCTCATTTCAGCACTTAAACTGCCAGTCAAACCAGCAGAACGATTGTCGGCAAACGACGCTAAAACAGAACAAATAATAAAGAAGCTGAAAGAAAACGGTTTTGAGGAAATTAGCGGCGAAATGCAAGACAAATATTTGCAAGTATACGCTAGATACACCAAACTATACGCAGGTCTTGTGCTTCATAAGGATGGGCATGATTTATTGGCAAGCGTGAGAGAGCCACGTTATTGGAGCGATTTCTATATTACTCTAATTGATATAAATAAATCAAACGATCCATTCATAATTGAGGCCAACACTCCAGAACAGGCAATCTATGCGGTGGACAATTATGAAGAGGCTGAAAAGATCTGGGAAAAACAATGGAGTGTGGAGATGGCAAAAATGAGCAAGTTGATGGATATCAATCAGAACACTCTTGATATAGTGCTCAGCAATGTCGCAAAAAAGCATAAGCTAGATTACGCCATTGAAAAAAACCGTTCAAAACAAACGACTTTGTCATTGAGACTTTCCGGACGTCAGCAGCTGACCATGAAATTCAAAAAATCAATCAGCACCGAGACTATTGTCAATCTCTCAAATATCATATCTCAGTTGGTTGACGTGATTAACACAAACAAAGATATTGATATCACTTTAAGAGGTGTAATCCACAATACAAATTGGATTAAGCCAGACAAACTGCAGTCAAACAAGGACAAAGAGTGACAAAAAGAAATAAAATTCTTTGTTTATACATAAAAAAGGTGTAATTTTGCCGAAAAGTTAAGCAAACTGTATAAAAATTCAGGAATATGGCATACAAAATCATGTCGGCAGAAGAGGCAGCATCACTCTTCTTCAACGGAGCAAACGTAGGCTTCAGCGGTTTTACAGCAGCAGGAACACCAAAGGTTGTTCCATCAGCAATCGCAGCAATGGCTGAAAAACTACACAATGAGGGTAAAGAGTTCAAAATCAACGTCTACACTGGAGCATCATCTGGAGATATGCTTGACGGTGCGTTGACAAGAGCAAACGCAATCAACTTCCGTGCTCCATACCAGAGCAGCAAGGATTTGCGTAATGGAATCAACTCCGGAGCTGTCAAGTACAGCGACATGCATTTGTCTCACCTTTCACAGGAATTGAGATACGGTTTCTACGGCAAGTTGGATTTCGCTGTTGTTGAGGCAGCAGACGTCACTCCTGATGGAGAGATCCTTCCAACAGCTGGTGTAGGTCTTGCACCAACAGCTTGTATGTTGGCAGACAAGATCATCATCGAGCTTAACAGCACTCAGCCAAAGGAGCTTTACGGAATGCACGATATCTTCATTCCTGCTAATCCACCTTACAGAAAGGAGCTTCCAATCTACACAGTGTCTGACCGCGCAGGTGAGAAGACAATCAAGGTAGATCCAAAGAAGATTGTAGCTATCGTTGAGTCGAACGAGTTCACTAACGTGGCTAAGTTTACTGAGGTTGACGCTACAACAGCTAAGATCGGTCAGAACGTTGCTGATTTCTTGGCTAACGAGTTGAAGCGCGGCACAGTGCCACCTGAGTTCCTTCCAATCCAGAGTGGTGTGGGTAACGTGGCTAACGCTGTCCTTTACTCTCTTGGCGACAACAAGGATGTGCCTACATTCACAATGTACACAGAGGTTATCCAGGACGCTGTTATCGATTTGATGCAGAAGGGAAGAATCTCATTCGCTTCTGGTTGCTCTCTTACAACAAGTACAGACGTAACTAAGGATATCTACTCAAACCTTAAGTTCTTCGGCGACAAGGTGCTTCTTCGCCCTATCGAGATCTCTAACAACCCTGAGATCATCCGTCGTTTAGGTTTGATCACAATCAACACTGCTCTTGAGGCTGACATCTTCGGTAATGTCAACTCAACTCACGTGCTTGGAACAAAGATGATGAACGGTATCGGTGGTAGTGGTGATTTCACAAGAAACGCTTACATCTCTATCTTCACTTGTCCATCAATCCAGAAGGGCGGACTTATCTCTCCTATCGTTCCAATGGTTAGCCACTGCGACCACAGCGAGCACTCAGTTAAGATCCTTATCACTGAGCAGGGTATCGCCGACCTTCGTGGTCTTGCTCCACTTGAGAGAGCTAAGACAATCATCGAGAACTGTGTTCACCCAGACTACAAGCAGTTGATGTGGGATTACTTGAAGCTTGGTGGCGCAACTCACACTCCTCACTCTTTGAAGAACGCATTCGCATTCCACACTGCATTCGCAGAGAAGGGTGATATGAGATTGACTCAGTATATTTAACGCTGACGTTAACGTTGACGTTGACAATAACAAAAAACGGTCGGAGAATTAATCTCCGACCGTTTTTTTGTTTATAACGATATCGTTTTCGTCTTCGTTTTGATTTTGATCTTCGTCAACGTTAACGTCAACGTCAACGTTATTTTGCTATAATCAAGAACTCTGTGCGACGGTTCAATGCTCTACCCTCGTCTGTTTTGTTGTCAGCAATTGGTTGCTCTGCACCGTAACCTTTATATTCCAAACGTGAGGCGTTGATGCCATTCTTCACAAGGTAATCGTAGGCTGTCTTTGCACGTGTGTCAGACAATTTCTTGTTATACTCTGCATTACCCTTGCTGTCGGTATGTCCACATAAACGAATCTTGACTGTCGGGTTGGTCTTCATAAACTGGATCAAGTTGCCCAACTCATTATATGAAGCAGTCTTCAATGTAGACTTGTCGAAATCGTAGAAGATATTCTTCAACGTGATCTTCTTGCCGACCTCAATCTTCTCAAGTGCCATTCCCTTCTTATTGTCAAGTTTAACCGACTTATCGTTGTCGAAATGCTCACTGATTAGCATATAGCCACGTTTGTTGACATTCAATCCAGTCTCCTCTCCCTCTGGCACACAAGTGACAAATTCTCCCGTCGACTTATCGGAAACTGAGGTAAAGACTTTTTCATTTGTCTTGATACTATAGACGTTGATCTTAGTCTGGATTGGTTTTCCTGTAGCCTCATCCACAATCTTACCTCTGCTGTATTTCATCTTCTTCAAAGGCTTCAACGGACTCTTGTTCATGTCGATCTCATACACCTCTCTACCCTTGCCGTTCTTCTCCTGACCATCCGACGAATAGAAAGCCTTGTCTCCATTGGCATTCACCACAAAACCGATCTCATCTCTACAAGTGTTGAGAGGATAACCCATGTTCTTAGGCTGGCTCCACTTGCCATTCTCATCCTTGTAGGAAACGAAGATATCCATCTTACCCAATCCCTTGTGTCCTTTTGATGAGAAGAACAAAGTATGGTTGTCTGCGTGGATGAAAGGAGACTGCTCATCATCGGCAGTGTTGATTGGAGCCCCCATATTGACAGGCTCAGAAAATTCCAGCATTCCGTCGTCCTTGATCTTCACCTTACATTTCCAGATATCCGATTTTCCCATTCCACCCGGACGTGTGCTGGCAAAATAAAGTTCATCACCAGTTGGGCTCAAACTTGGATATGTCTCCCAATGCTTTGAGTTTAGAGGGGCTCCAGGGTTGATTGCTCTCGACCAACCGTCTCCCTCACGGATAGAGTAATAGATATCAC
>DCIP01000214.1 GCA_002317115.1 Candidatus Scybalocola fimicaballi | reverse complement strand
TCAAAACTGCAGAAGGCAGCCAAAAATGGAACAAAACTAATGTCGTACGACGAATTCTTGGCGACGTTGGGGTAAACCGAAATAAATATTTAAGACGCAAATAATTATAGCCATCCTATCGAGTAGGGTGGCTATTTATTTTGTTTAATTGATTCGTTACATTTTTTTTGACGACAAAATGGCTTTGCCTTACACTTTTTCTGACGAATGTCGAGCAAAATTTCACATTTTTCTTGACATTGGAGTTTGTTGTTGATGGTTAATGATAGGGTGTTTTTGATTTTTTTCAAAAAAATCAAAAAAAATTCTGCTACGAAAAAAGGCTGCATTTGCCCCTTCTACCTTTGTATTGTCAAAAGGAAAGGAAGTATGGCTGAGAGGTCGAAAGCGGCACACTGCTAACGTGTTGAACCGATTGGTTCCGAAGGTTCGAATCCTTCTGCTTCCGCAATGGTGAGGTAGCTCAACTGGATAGAGCAGCTGTTTACGAAGCAGCTGGTTGTGGGTTCGAGTCCCACCTTCATCACGAAATACATGGAGTCTGTAGCTCAGTTGGTAGAGTACCAGTTTGTGGCACTGGCTGTCACGGGTTCGAATCCCGTCGGACTCCCTAAAATGGCTCATTAGTTCAGTTGGATAGAACGTAGCGCTACGAACGCTGAGATCGGGAGTTCGAATCTCTCATGAGTCACAAAATAAATATGGATTACGTAGAGACGGGGCATGCCCCGTCTTTTGCATTTAATTTTGGTTGATCGCACATAAAATCCGGGGGGGCCAGACTCTACTTCGTAGCGTCTTCGGCACCCCCCGGTTACAGAAATATCGTCTTACAGACGGTTATACAAAATTCAGAATTGTCATTAATCTGTCTTGAACCTTCGTCAAAACCTTTCTCGTCTCATCATTGTCGGAATCCTTTTTATTGTTGAGAAGTGTAATAGCCTTCTTGATCAACTCACAGTCATCCAACGATAGTGGGTTTTGAGAGATGGAGTAGTCAGGATCAGAGTATCTGTAGTAGATTCTATCGTACACCTCGATTGGGGCGAAGTAACCGAGTTTGTCGGATCTCATTATCTGAATATCCATCTGCACCGTTCTGGCGCACACTCCCTTTCTGATACCCTCCATATCGTATAGGGCATCGCTACATGCTTCGACGAGATCGTCGAGAGTCCATCTCTTGCATCTGTTTCTTAAACAATTATCAATAGTTTTGTACCTTATCAAGGCATTCTTATTTGCTGGCATAGTTGTTTCTTCTTCATTAAAAACATAAAAAAATAGTTGGAAATACCGGTATGGATTTCCAACTATCATATTTGGGTTAGTTTCACGAATAGGCTCGTTAAGATCTGAGTTTACGAAGCCTGATAGAAATAACTATGTCGATGATAAGAGAATCCTATACCGCTCGTGCGTGGATAACTACATGAATGCACATAACTGCTTTGCCCACAGCGTCGATAGCTATGAACAAACGATGATGATGTTATGTGTACCAATTGTCTCATTCCTTATAGGATTCTAAATTATACGTTTAATTGCCCGAAAGCGTCTGCAAAATTATAACATTACAACGAAATCTTTTTGCGTTGTAGGAAAAAATTTTATTCAAATAGGCCAGACTGCCGGATTCGAACCGGCGAAGACATCATCAGCTTGAAGTTATCGCGCCCCATTTGGCCACTCTGGTAAGTCTGGCATAAAGAGACGGGAACACGCCCCGTCTCTGCTTTTCAAATTAAGATTAGGTCAAGTGTTATAGTTCTTTACATATTTAGCAAATTTGTCACATCTGCAGGGTTGAGTGCCCATTCGTAAGTATAGGCTTCGTCTGCTTCGTCTGCGATGTCAATAATCTTAAGATTCTGGCCTTTAGCTTTCATCTCAAGAAGTTCTCCCACGGAAAGCTTTTCCTCAAGTTGACGCAATAGAGCTTCTACTGAAGCATTGTCAGCATCGTGGATGGTCTGTGAGGTGAATGCCATCTCAAGCCAGATGATTTCTCTTTTTGCGACGTCTAGAATACCGAACACCAATCCTTTAGAAAGGTTGTTTTCGCTGATCCTTACCATGTGCTGAACACATGATGGATCGTAGGCAACACCCTTTGTCTCAGAGATTTTCATCGGATTAGCAGAGTCCATCCATCCTACAACAAGGTTTGGTGATAAAGCTCCGCAAGAGTACGCGTTACATGTGAATGTGACATATTTAGCTCCAGCTTTCTCAAGTTCAGGGAGAGACAACTCTATATATTCTGCTGTTCCGACCATTTCTGGAATAGTACGGATGTCGCCAGAATGTTTAGCTCCTGTACCTGTCAGATTACCATAGAAGCATATCTCAGTTTTTCCATCTGGATATGCGATCCTACAACTCAAATCCATGTCAAGGTGCTGAGCGTGTAGACCTTCACCCCACTGTAGGAATAGTCTAACAGCGTTGCCTTCCACTGGGAAACGAGTTCCTGTCAGTGCACATGAAGTGTCCTGAATGGTTGTAGAACGGTCTCCAATGCTTACTGGAATATTGTAGAGAGACGGATCAATGTAGATTGTATTTGATTCTGTCTTCTGTGCAGAGAAACGTCGCTCCATAGAACTTTTATAGATTTCCATCACGTCATGAACCATCTTTTGACGTGCATATTTGTCGTATAGCACCAATAATTTATTTGGTTCCAAACGACGGACAACGCCAGTGATTGGACGTGCGATGCGAACCTCTCCTTGATTGAAATAAAACTCAGCTGCATTGCCTAAAGAAAGAAGCAGACGCGATGGCAACTTGTCTGAAATCTCATTAAAAGCTGCAAGTACTTTGTCGCTTCCGAATCGTAGCATTGTTGCGAACAGACAACGTGCGAACAAGCCTGGACGTTCTTTAAGCAGAGCCAATGTTTTGTCTGCATCATTCTCTAAACGAGCTTTATCCAGATTCCCTTGCCAAGTAGAGTATTCCTGCTTGTAGAATACGTCAAGAATCTCTGCAAGATGTTCCATACCTTTCTTGCGAGAGTATTCACCAAGACGAAGAGCACGGGTGATGCGTACCCACATCCCTCGTTTCGGATTCATGTTTTCTGCCGCTTGTATCGCAGACATAGGAATTGCATTCAGCCATTTCGCTGTACGGAGACAAGCCTTTCGGTCGTATTTCAACATGAGTTTCTGCTTCATATTTTCTGCAGCATCAGCACCTTTGTCGAGTGGCCCCCAGATATGACTATATAGTCTACGTGCATTTGCGACAAGAGTTTTTGGTTCGATTATCTGGACGTATCCAGTCTTCTCAAACCATAGATAACGAAGCACGTCAGTAGGCGTTTTCATTAACCTTGAAGCGTCTTCATCTTTGCCGTGTGCAACCAATTGTTTGATTACAAGCATGGCTGTCTCTTTTATGGAAATGTTGATATCCTCAGGAAGAGCATATTCGTTTAACAACAATTCCAAAGAGTTTTTCTGTGTTGCGTCAAGTGGAGTTGCAGAATTAAGAAGAGACGCGAATACGTTCTGCATATCCTTGTCAGTAAACAGACGTAGTTCTTTCAACTTGCTTCCCTGACCAGTATATACGAAATCTGCAGTTTCGAATTGTGTACCACAGAATGGACATCCATTGTAACGCTCTAGAGGGAAAGTGTCGTTTGGAATGAAGTGACCACAAGGTAGTGTGGTTCCTTTAAAACCTGCCTTTTCACCGCCAAAATAGTTAGAGATACAAGTGATTATACGGTCTACTAAAGTTTCACCAGTAGGCACATTCCATCCTTTCACGAGTGAAGCCCAGTTGAGTTTCACTCCCATTACATCATTGATGCTCCCAGTAATTTCGGCCAAAGTATTGGTGGAAACAGCATTGAGTGCATGAAGAAGTTCTTCGCTAACGCAAAAACCGTTTTCTTTCAATCTCTTTACAAATGCTAATACTGGCAACGTCGCCTCGGATTTCATGTTGATCTCATCTCTGTTGATATCGAGGTAGATTGCACGGTAGCGTAGAGCTATTTTTGTTAATGTCTTATTCATAATCATAAATATAAAAGGTAATTGGCTGTAGGGGCTGGTTTTATGCCTGCCTTGCCTTGACCTTGTTAATAAATTAAGAGAGGTAGTTGAGCAACTGCTGCATTTTTCGAACAAAAGTTTGTGAAGTAAGTCGCTCTTGACCTTCTCTTTTTTTGTGGTACGGGTAGGAGTTATATGCTACCGTACCATATAATAATATTTAGAGGTCCCGATCGGATTCGAACCGATAACATATAGGAACAGGAGTAGATGCTGATTGAACCTGCATCGAATGAGGTAATTTCATCATCAAAATCTATCACTCTACCAATTGAGCTACGGGACCGGTTGTTGAGCGGCGGACTGGATTCGAACCAGCGTATGACCACTAGAAGTAAGCAAATGTTTGAACCATTCGGTTGGCGCACACTTATGCTTATTGCAAGATCATGCCACACAACTGTTATGGTAATTACAATGCTAAACCGCCGCAATTTTGTCAAATCTGATTTGTGTTTCAAATTGACAATACAAAGGTTAATACTGACTACGCAATCTTTCTGCGTAGTGCGAAAAAAATGCGAAAAATGATGAAAAAAAATGCGAAAATCGTCAACTACGCAAATAGGTTGCGTAGAATTTTCCTATTTTAGCATTGTTAAATATCAATGAGTTGTAAAAATATAAACTATGCCTGCAAATAAGAATGCTCTAATCCGTTATAAAACTATTGATAGATGTTTGCGTAACACTGGCAGACGTTGGACTCTCAACGATTTGGTGGATGCATGCAGTGAGGCTCTTGGCGATTTGGAGAATAAAAGTGACAATGTTTCTGTGCGTACTGTTCAGGGAGACATTCAGATGATGCGTTCAGATAAGTTGGGGTACAATGCTCCGATTGTGGTGTATGATCATAAATATTATCGTTATTCCGACGCGGATTATTCCATAATGTCGATGCCGTTGTCGCAGAATGATTATGAGGTGATGCAAGAGGCGGTGGATATGCTGCGTCAACTAGAAGGTTTTGATCAGTTCTCTGAGATGTCAGATGTGGTAAGTCGTTTGCAGGATAAGCTCTCTATTTCTCGTAATAATCGTAAGCCTATTATTCATTTTGATAGTGTGCCTGATCTAAAAGGTTTGAAACTTCTCGAGCCTTTATATAATTATATTGTACGTAAACAGACACTTAAGATTGTATATCAGTCGTTTAACGCTAGACAACCGTCTGAATATATATTGTTTCCATACATACTTAAAGAGTTTCGCAACCGATGGTTCTTATTTGGTTCGAAAGCTGGGGATATGATGCTTTATAATCTGCCACTTGATAGAATAGTAAGTGTTGAGGCTGTCGATGATATTCTGTTTTGTGAAAATCCTGATTTTGATTCAGAACATTTTTTTGACGATGTGATTGGAGTCAGCAAGAACATCAATGATACACCGCGAAGGGTTAAGTTTTGGGCATCTCCAGAGCAGAGCAAGTATATAAAAACCAAGCCAATTCATCGTTCTCAACAATTGATAGAAGAGAATCCTGAAGACGGAAGTTGTTTGTTTCAAATAGATGTAGTCATCAATTTTGAAATGTATTCCGTCTTCATGAGCTATGGCCCAGGAATTAAGATTGTATCTCCTCCTCGTGCAGTCTCTTTTATGAAAGAGAAAATGAGGTTGGCTTTGAGTCTGTACGGGCAGGTTTGAAACCTGCCCCTACGGTTTGGTGTCAGCGTTTTCGTTAACGTCAACGTTATTTATTCCATCTCTTCAAGATTTGTGCCGCTATACTGCCAGAAAAGTTATGCCAAACAGAGAAGATGGCTCCTGGCACCGCAGCCAACGGATACATTGCAAAGTGGGCTGTGGCAAGTGATGTGGCAAGGCCAGAGTTTTGCATTCCCACCTCAATGCTGATGGATGTTCGTTTCTCTGGTGGCAATCCCATCAGCATACTTGCGACGTAGCCAAGAGATAGACCAAGAATATTATGTAGGATTACAGCGACAGCTACAAGCATACTGCATCCGATGATGTTTTGTGCATTGTGGGATACGATGATTCCGATGATGGCGGCAATGGCAAGCGTCGAAAACATCGGCAGATATGGGGTGATTCTCTGTGTGAAATTCTTGAAATGATGGTTGATGAAAAGTCCTGCGATTATCGGCAATATCACCACCTGGACGATACTTATGAACATTCCCACAATATCCACCTCCACCGTCTTCCCGGCTAATAATAACACCAATGCTGGTGTGGCAAATGGAGCGAGTAGGGTGGAGACTCCGGTCATAGCGACGCTAAGAGCGACGTCGCCCTTGGCTATATAGCAAATCACATTACTGGCTGTTCCGCCCGGACAACATCCAACAAGTATCACTCCCAAAGCAAGTTCCGGAGGCAGATTAAGCAGACTGCATAGCCCCCACGCCACGAGTGGCATGATGATGAATTGTGCCAACTCACCAATCATAATCTCCTTTGGATGCATCAGCACGGGTTTGAAGTCGGACGGTTTCAATGTTAATCCCATTCCAAACATCACGACTCCGAGCATCGGTGTGATGGCCTTCGGACTTATCCATAGGAAAGACGACGGTACAGATAAAGCGATAGCAGTTACTGCAATGACAATCAGCGTGATATGCGACGCTATCCAATTAGGTATTTTGATTATATTCATATTGTTTTATTCCTTGTGATAGAATCTTCCACATGGAGATTAAGTTAGATAGAACTGTCAAATTTTAGTTTTTCCTCTTCCAACAGTTTGATTTTCTTTTCAATCATTTCACCATCGCGTTGGCCGTGAAATCCACCTATGGATCCGTCCGACGCGATTACTCTGTGGCATGGAACCTCCGGAGCGAAAGGGTTTCGTTTGAGAGCCTGACCGATGGCTTGAGCGCTACGGCATCCGATTCTCAGACCAAGATCCTTGTAGGAGATGGTCTCTCCACGTGGCACTTCCAGCAATGCCAAGTAAACTTTGCGTTGAAACTCAGTGATGGACTTGTCGTTTATTACACGTTCACGAATGGTCATGGAGGAGGATTTAATGCATTGATTTATAAACTGTCTCGACGACGCGTCTTTGACATTCCGCAAGATTGTCAAGAGGTTTTGTAGAAATCAACTGGAGAACGCAAGTGGAGTAGGTGTGGCAGGCGTTTAGGATCTCTGGATTTTCCGTCTCGACGTGGAATCCGTTACGCTTATAAAATTCGATTCGTC
>DCIP01000128.1 GCA_002317115.1 Candidatus Scybalocola fimicaballi | reverse complement strand
TCTTACAGCTCTTATCC
The DNA here is from genome assembly GCA_002317115.1 of Candidatus Scybalocola fimicaballi. Lineage (GTDB taxonomy): Bacteria > Bacteroidota > Bacteroidia > Bacteroidales > Paludibacteraceae > UBA1723. The sequence goes on along the minus strand of DCIP01000128.1, from coordinate 12,025 downwards.
ACTCAGGTTTGAAGCCAAATCAGTTGACTTCTCTTGCAGCTCTTGACTCAACTCGTCTTCAGCAGCAGCTTGCTATGCAGTGTGGTGTACAGCAGGATCAGGTAACTGAGTGCTACACTTACGGTGGTCACGGTGAGCAGATGGCAGTATTTGCTTCAAAGGCAAAGGTTGCTGGTAAGCCACTTTCTGAGTACAATATCCCAGCTGATCGTTGGGCAGAGATCAAGCAGGCTACTATCCAGGGTGGTTCTGCAATCATCAAGCTTCGTGGTCGCTCTTCATTCCAGAGCCCAGCTTACCAGGCAGTTAAGATGATCGAAGGTGCTATGGGTGGTGCTGAGTTCACATGGCCTGCAGGTTGCTACGTAAACTGCGACAAGTGCGGTTTCAAGAATGTAATGATGGCTATGCCAACTAAGATCGACAAGAACGGTGTTAGCTTCTGCGCTCCTACAGGAACAGCAGAGGAGATGGCTGATCTTGCTAAGTCTTACGAGCACCTACAGAAGATGCGTGATGAGCTAGTAACTCTAGGTATCATCCCACCAGTATCAGAGTGGAGCAAGATGAATCCAAATCTATAATAGATACGGAATCATTCCATAACATAAGCGAGCGTTGTTATCAACGCTCGCTTTTTTTTGTGCCCTTATTGCAGACGAAATACAATAATTGACTACGTAGTAGGCCTGGTTATTTATCTGCCATCTACAGTGCTTAAATGCTATAAAATAAAAAGAGACGCTGCATTGCAACGTCTCTACAAATAAATATTTGATTGAATATTACATTCTCTCTGGAACCTCGATTCCAAGCAATCCCATACCGCTCTTTACTACCTTTGCAATCGACTTTGAAAGAAGTAGACGGAATGCACGAATCTCTTCGTTTTCCTCCTTTAGAATTGAGAAATCGTGGTAGAATGAGTTGAACTGCTTTACTAGGTCGTAGATGTAGTTTGCGATCAAAGCAGGACTGAATTCCTTACCTGCCTGAGCCACAACATCTGGATATGAAGCCAAAGCCTGAATCAATACACTCTCAACCTCTGAGATCTGCAAATCCTCGTTTAGCTTGCTTGGCAATGTGATACCCATGTCGGCAGCCTTTCTCAATACAGAGCAGATACGTGCGTGAGTGTACTGGATGAATGGACCTGTATTACCATTGAAGTCAATAGACTCCTTAGGATCGAACATCATGTTCTTGCGTGGATCAACCTTCAAGATGAAATACTTCAACGCTCCAAGACCGCAGATTCTTGCAATCTCGTCGACCTCTGCCTCTGTGCAATCCTGCAACTTGCCAAGCTCAAGCGACATCTGCTTTGCATCCTCTACCATCTTGTCCATCAAATCATCGGCGTCGACGACGGTACCTTCACGGCTCTTCATCTTACCCTCTGGTAGCTCAACCATTCCGTAAGAGAAGTGAACCAAATCCTTACCCCACTTGAATCCAAGACGGTCGAGTAGGATAGAAAGCACCTGGAAGTGATAGTTCTGCTCGTTACCTACAACGTAGATCATACGAGAGATGTCATAGTCACGGAAACGCTGCTGAGCTGTACCGATATCCTGAGTCATATAGACAGAAGTACCGTCGGCACGAAGAAGAAGCTTCTCATCCAAACCATCCTTTGTAAGGTCAGCCCAAACCGATCCATCCTCACGACGGTAGAATGCACCCTTCTCAAGACCTTCGTTAACCTTAGCCTTTCCGTCAAGGTAAGTTTGAGACTCGTAATAAATCTTATCAAAACTTACACCCATACGCTTGTAAGTCTCATCGAATCCGGCGTAAACCCAGTTGTTCATCTTCTCCCAAAGAGAGCGAACCTCTGCGTCGCCATCCTCCCATTTCTTAAGCATTTGCTGTGCCTCGACCATTAGAGGAGCGTTCTTCTTTGCATCCTCCTCGCTCTGACCTTGTGCCATAAGTTCCTTTACCTGAGCACGGTACTCCTTATCGAACTTAACGTAGTAGTCGCCAACCAAGTGGTCACCCTTCTTTCCTGAATTTTCAGGAGTCTCACCGTTACCGAAAAGCTTCCATGCAAGCATAGACTTGCAGATATGGATACCACGGTCGTTAACGATATTAGTCTTAACTACTCTCAAACCGCAAGCGTCAAGGATACGGCAAACAGACGAACCAAGAAGGTTGTTGCGGACGTGGCCAAGGTGAAGAGGCTTGTTCGTGTTAGGTGACGAGTACTCAACCATATAAAGAGGAGACTCAGCTGTAGGAGTCTTCTTTCCGAAATTGTCGTCGGCAAGGATATTGTTAAGGGCGCTAACCCAGTGGCCCTTCTTGATCACCATGTTAAGGAATCCTTTAACGACGTTGAATTTTTCAACTTCAGATGCGTTGGCAACAAGGTAGTCACCGATCTCCTGTGCTGTCTCTTCTGGCTTTTTCTTAGAAGCTTTCAAGAAAGGGAACACAACCAAAGTAAGGTCACCCTCAAACTCTTTTCTTGTGGCAGAAAGTTGCACTGATTTGTCGTCTGCTTCAATTCCATATAGAGCAGACACTGCAGTCTTGATGACTGCTGATAGTTTTTCTTCTATATTCATTTTAATAGTATCTTCTAAGAAATTTTATGCAAAAGTACGAATTTCAATGTGAAATGGAAAATGCGTGGCGATAAAAATAAAAAAGTAGGATAGAACAAAGAAACCTTTGTTAAATTTTTGAATACAAATACTGATTTAAGTATGAAAAAAACGTCGGTGGATTCGGTAAAAATCAGTAAAAAAACGAAAAAAAATGTCATTTTACCCTATATGTAAAAATCTTTCACCCTTTTGCATATAAATATGGGGGTTGTTGCATAAAAAATGTTAATTTTGTAGTACACACAATGAAACCTTAAAAAGGTACATTAAAACTCTATACATAAATATTTATTTGAAACAGAATTTAACGTGGTAAACATGAAGAAGATATTGTTGTTATTGGTGGTGGTTCTGACTTGTGCGTTTAGTTATGCACAAAATCCTGGTGATTATACTCCAGTATGGTCAGAATCCGGTAATTTGGACTTCATGATGGTTGGTAATACTAACCATGAGTTAGACGGTTCTAACACTGTTTTTCCTTCTGATAAAGACGTCGAGATTGCAAAGGGAGTTATTAAACCTATTAAGGATATTAATGGTATTAAATTGTTCCCTAATGCCAAGAATGTGAATTATAAGGAATTTAGAATATCAAAACCAGAAGCTGCTACTTGTAATGGAAAGTTAAAAATAAAAAAAGCGTTTCTGTCTTGGGGAGGACGTACAAATAAAACTAGTGGAAAAGATGAGGTTAGTTTTGCTATAACTGAAGGTAATGTATTATTAGGTAAAAAGACAATAAAAGGCACACTCGTAGAACCTATATTAAATGTAGAACTTGTTGACAAAAATAAAAAATATCTCTATGTATGTCATAAAGATGTGACTAATGAAGTCAACGAAATTTTAGGAAATACACCAAAACAAGATGCTATTTTTAGAATTTATGTTGCAGATGTTGTAACTGAATTAAATGAGTCGTATTCGTCAAAAGGAGTTCAATTGGGAAATTATTCTGGTTGGACGTTTACCGTTATTTATGAATATACGGGTTTGCCTGAGCGTTCAATTTTTTACTATTGTCCAGATAAAGCCAGTGATATCATTTATACTGGAGTGGAGTCAAATTCTACTTTATTTAATTTGAAATTGAATTTGGAAAATGGAAAAACTGGCTTTGATTTGTCGCAAGGAACTACTATGTCAATTGCCACATTGGGAAGTGCAAATAGTATCAGACCAGATGCATTTGTTTGTAATAAATCAGGTACAGTAGATTTGGTTGAGTTTGACTTACATAAAGGAGATGCCACTATTATAATGAATGGACAAACAAGTACTTTTGCAAACTCTTTCAATGGAACTGTAACATATGAGTATTTGTTTGAAGATGGTAAAGATATAAAGGCAGAAGCAGATCAATATTACAGAGGATATGATTTGCATGCAATGGCTATTTCTGGTGAAGATGTTACTGAAAAAATTCTAACTAAGGATAAATCATCTTTTAATGTTGCCATAAGTAGAACCGAGGATCCGCATCTTACAACAGACATTTTATTGATGTTCGGAGAGCCTAATATGCCTGAAATTGTGATGAAGGACAAAGCTACCCCAAATGTTAAACCTGGGGAAACATTTACTTACACCTTAACAGTGTCCTTGAATAAGAATACTGAAAAATTTATGGATTTTGAGATTGATGTACCATTCTCTGAATATGTTGATTATTTTGAGGATATAAGTATTAAATTCCCCAAAGACCCTTCTGATAGATGGGGCAGAAAATTCTTATATCCAGACCCTGTTCCTGCAAATGAATATGTGTTCTTAAATACAGATGGATTGACTGATACTCAAATCGGTGGAGCTGGTAGTTGGAGTGATTGGGAATCAAAAAAAGAAACAAACTTCTTGAATAACCTTAACCGTGCTATGCGAGATGCTGATACGGCTAATTATTTGCGATTCTTAAATAATCCAACGGATATAAAACAACGAATACTAAAAATAAAATTAGATAGTATTGTTAACATTCCGTCTTATAACGGAATGGATCTGATGGAAATAACATTTACCATGGTTTCCAAACAACCTGGAAATTGGGTTTATGATAAGAACTCGTTAAAGGGAACACAGACTTCATATGTGCCTCAATCTGAGTTGACTTTTACTACTCCAACTGATAGATCTTCTGTGCTTGAAAGTATAGATTATAATGATCCGTTTAATTGGGCTGATTATATGTGTGATCAGCGTGGCGATGGTACAGGCAGAGGTAATTTTGGAGGTAGCGGAGGTTGTGGAGGAGAGAAAAGTCTATATGGGAAAAAGACTGCATCTCCCAAAGGTATATTTGTAAAAGATCCAAAGCATGTCGAGGTATCGGTAGAAGCTAATGCGGAATGTCCAGACGTGTCGATACCTGATACAATTTTATTTAGTTACTGTGGTGGAAATGGAATAAACATATCTACTGGAGAATTAAATCTTTTGTTGAAAAGTAAATATAAATACAAACTTGATAGTTTGAGAAAACGAGATTCTCTTACTTGGATTGATGCAAAACAAGATTCTATTTATATGATTTCTAGACATTATGGAGTCAATAGATCTGAAGTTGAAGGATTGATTGATTTTTCAAATGTCTCTGCTTCTCGTGCTACTGTAGATACTTTGAAATCGTTAGCGGGGTGTGCAGGTAGTTCTAAACTTGATGTCTTTGGTGATAGTCTTGAAAATATTCTTCATACTCCTACTGATTTGTCAAATGTATATCTTCTTTTTAATGAAAAATCTTTGGAAACGATCTATAAACCTAAAGACGGTACTCTAGAAAAAGTTTCATTATTAGAAGACAAAAAGTATAATTTCAATAAGAAGGGAACATATTATTTGCAGTTCTATTCGCCTTGGCAAGCAGGTAAATGTTCCGATACTATACCTTTGGTTATTGAAGATTTTACTCCTGACAAACCAACTGTGTACTATGCAGGTAATAAAATCACTCCAGATACTACGATTTATGTTTGTAGAGAAGCGGATATTGAGAATATCAAAATCGAAAAATCTAAACGAGTATATGATATTCATCGTATAATAGGTGGAGAGATCTCAAAATCGGATTCTGCAATTAACGTTAATGCAGATAAAATATTTAATTGGAATCTAAATAAGGAAGTTGATACAAGAAATCCTGGAAACTATAAAATTTCTTTGTGGTTGAAGGATCTTACTTGTCAGGGTGACACATTTAATTTTACAATTAATGTGACTGGTGTCGCAATCACACAAAATCCGAATGTAGTTATTGAGGACACTATTGTTTGTAGTGTTCCTGATGGATCTCAAACTTTGAAACTATCTGTGTTGGAAAATTACGACAAGAGAAATTTTGTTCCAGTATGGTATCGTGAGCATTCAATTGATTCATCACGTGTGATTTTAGATTCTGTTGTTACTAGCATTAATGTGCCACTCGATTCTGTTGATATTTTCTACTATTCGGTAGCCTTTAAGAGTGGTCAGTGTATCAGTGATTTGAGAGATACATCTACCGTAGAGGTCCTTCCTTTACCTGATACTCTTGCGTCTGATACTATTTATTTCTGTGCTGGTTATGAAATCAAGGAGTCTGATATTACAAATTGGCTAGATATCAAACGTGTGGATTCTCGATTGGATACTATTAAGTATTATAAGAAAATTACTGATGCCGATGATGAATTCGTGACTCTTGCAGACTTGATTGCAACGTTCTCTACTGATTGTAGTAATTCGTCATCAGATTTTGTTGAGAATCCTTTCTTTGTCCGTGTAAAAAATAGTTGTTATAGTGCTCCTTCTAGAATGTTGGTTCGAGCTAGATGCTATTATACGGATGCTCCGAAGTTTGTGGGTGGAGTCGATTCCGTCCTATATTGTTTGGGTGATGAGGTGGCTCCTGATCTTAATGTGTTTAATGCAGATAAGGATAGTGCATTGTTTGCCAAGGGGTATCGTTGGCAGTGGATTAAAAGCAATGTTACAACTTTGCCCGAATTTGATAATAGAACTGATTGGTATAGCTCAATTGCTACTTCATATGGATCTTCCTTGGATGGTAAAGATCAAGGTAGGGAACTTTGGTCTGTTGTTCGTATCGATTCTAACAACTGTGTCAGTGATGCTGATACATTCCAGGTGATTGTTGACCAGAATATCACTACATTCCCATATGTAGGAGATACTACAAAAGCAATCATGAAGAAGGATCCTTTGGTACTTAAGACTTGTCGTAATGTCCCTTTCTATGAGACGACTGCAAATATACCTACAAAGCCAACAGTTGCCGACTATACTATAGAGTGGTTTAAGAAGGTTGATACTGTTGTAGGAGCAAAAGACTCTGTTTTCTTGACTGAAATTTTAGGAAAATGTGATGTTGCTGGTATGTATCAGTATAAGGTTCGTCAAAGCACAAAACTAGGTTGTAAAGGTCAATGGTTGGATGTCAATTTAGTCGTCCATCCTGATGTGACTGATGAGCCGGAATTTGATAGAATTAATCTTTGTTTTGGCGACGATGATGTAAGAGTCGTAAATAAACATACTCCTTCTGATGTTTCAAACCTTACTTTGGTCTACTATTCATCAAAAGATTCATTGAAAGCTTCAAAATTAGGATCTGTTTTTATTAAAAGTGATTCGATTGGTGAGTTCATTGATAAAAATAGTCTATATGTAGCTACATATAGTAATATCTCAACTCTTTGTGAAGGTCCATTGGTGAATGTGGAGGCAGTGGTGAGCGATCTTCCTCATCTTCCTTTATTGGATAATGATACTGTTAGTTTGTGTCTTGGAACCAAAACTTACGATTTGGTGGAGGCAACTGGTGCTGCGGTCAATGTCCTTGACAACAATACTAAGTTGTCTTGGTCTGCGTTGACTGGTGTTAATGTTGACGAGGATGGTATCGCAACCATCACGTCGGCTAAGAAGAATATCCGATATTTCGTTAAGCAGAAGAATGAGTTGACTGGTTGTGTCGGCAAGGATACAATGGTTGTGGTGAATATCGACAAGACATTCTCTTTCAAACGTCAGAAAGATACTGTTAGATGTTACGGTGAGTCGTTCGATTTGTTGAAGTCTCTTAACGATAGTTTGAGAATCAAGAACGATATCATCGATGCTAAGGTGTCGTTTAAGGTTTATAAGTTGACAGGAGAAACTCCGTCGGCAACACCTTTGTCTGATGCGGCTTTGTCTGCTATCAAGTCTGATGCTGGTCGTCACGAGGATCAGTCTAAGAGATTCTTGGTTCAGTATGAGGATGAAATTGGTGGATGTTCGGCTAAGGACACTGTGACATTGTTGTTTAGAGGTTTGCCTTCTATAATGGAACTTTCCAATATCGACACTTGTTTCGCTCTTCCTTTTAATTTGCCTTCACTCGACGACAACTATGAGTATCAGTGGTACAGAAATGATCTTGAGACAATGATCACTGAGAAGAAGGTTGCTCTTGAGGAATCTGAAAAACTTTATTTGATTGCAAAGAATGATAAGGAGTGTGCAGATACTGCTTCTATTGAGGTTACAATTCATAAGAATCCGATTGAGTCGTTGGTGAAAGATACTGTTTTCTGCCAGAATACGGGTGAGCATGTCTTCGACATCAAGGCTCAGAGTTCGGATGAGAATGATGAGTCAAATTTGAATACTGTTCTTTACGACGCTGCTGGAAATGAGGTGCCTCGTTCTATCAATACGGATACTGTTGCTGTAGATGGAAAACGTAAGGTGCTTGATTATGTAGTTGTTCAGGAGAATTTCACTACTCACTGTACTTCTAAGACAGAATTCCACGTTGAGGTGAGAAAGGCATTTTCATTGAGGGCTGAAGACACTAAGTCTGTATGTGAGCCTGATTCTGTTGATTTGGCTAAACATGTAAAGCTTTACTTGAGTGGAAATGAATCTTCAATCGGTATTGTCGACCTTGCTACTCTTAATGTGAAGTTTGGTCGTATTGATGGAAATAATGTAGTCGACGTGAATGATGAAGCGGCTTCGGTGGTGAAGCATATCGCAGGTCGTGACACTGTTAACTATACATATATAATAAGTGATGCAGAGAATGTTTGTTCTGCTTCTGACACGGTGGCTGTCACAATCAATTTCAAACCAACTTCTCCAAAGATTGCGGATTCTCAGGATACAGCTTTCTTGTGTTCTAACAATGTTGATTTGAAACTATCTGCTGTCGATACAAATAAGGATAAGACTAACACTTCAGTCTTCTGGGGTGAGTATAAGAATGGGGTAGAGGGTTACGATTTGACAGTTGCCGCTTCTGCTTCTAATGTGATTTACACTGCGTTCACAAAGAATCTTAAGAGTGGATGTGTGAGTGATTACGACACTACTTTCGCTGTCGTCGCTGAACCTGTTAAGGTGGATGTTATCGAGGATTCGGTATCTAAGAAATGTGCTGGTGAGAAGATCAATGTTTATGACGCTCTTGTCAACTCGTTCCATTTCGATCCTTCTATCAAGCGTTCATTTATTAAATATGAGATGACTCAGAATGGTGTGGCAGCGTCGAAATCTGAACTTTCTTCTGTCAGCAGAACTGTTCAGGATACAATCGTGTTTGAGATGACTGCTACTGATACTTTGACTGGTTGCACAGCTTCTAACTCAGTAACTGTTATTTACCACAATCGTCCGCAGAATAAGATTGTCGCTCCTACGATTGCTTGTGTAGGTAATGCATTCGAGGCTAAGACGATAGGAGAAGACAGAAAGTCTTCTTACTCTTGGCAGAATAAGGATGGATTTGAACTTTCTTCTATCGCTTCTGTGAAGATCAACGCTCTTGCTTATGATACAACATTATTGTTGATTACAAATATCGAGGGTACTGGTTGCTCTGACACTCTTGAGCATAAGGTGACTGTTTATGCGACTCCAGACAGATTGGATGCTCAGGAACCATTCAGATTCTGTCAAACTGATGATGACGTGAAGATTGAAATCGCTCGTAAGGATGAAGACGTGGCTGCTTATAAACTTGAGTGGACATCCGCAGTGGATAGTGTAGTGGTTGATCCATTCGTCGCATCTGCAAAGAAAGACACTGCATATAAATTGACTGTAAAGCAGATCAATATTACTGCAGATACAGTTTGTAAGTCGGAGCCGATTGTTGTCGACGTCGAGATTACAAAGCATATTTCTATTGCTCTTGCCGACACTGCAATTTGTCAGCCTCTTGATTTTGATCTTGCTAAGTATGCACAGACAAAGAAGACGGTTTCGGATGACGGATTCAAACCAGAATTGAAGTCGGTTAAGATTTACGATGGTGGTGTTACAAAACCAGTCGCTGACTCAACTGCTATTACTGAGCCTGGCCTATACGAATTAGTTTACACTGATAAGTATGGCTGTCCTATTGAATCAAGTGTGAAGTTGGCATTCATCAGCAAGCCAACAAAACCAGAGCTTGACACAGACAGCATCTTCAATCTATGTCAGATGAATGATACAGTTGTGACTCCTGCAGTTGTGGCTGGTAACTATGAGTTTGTCTGGAAGAATGTTGGTGCAGACAAAACGTTTGCTGCTGAGTCGTTGGCTATCGATGCTTCTAAACCTGTAGACAATGTTGTCTATAAGGTGGTAAGACGTGATACAATCTATGGCTGTGAGAGTGATCCTCAGTCGTTGACTTATAGCGTTAAGGCTCCGTTTGCATTTGATGATCTTGCTGATGTTGATATTTGTGAGTATGAGACAATCAACTTGGATTCGTTGGCAAGAAAGCATCTTCGTCCGCTTGATAATTTGGTGCTTGACATCCATAATGATGGAATGAATGGCAATATCTCATCAATCAATGTTGAGAAGGTTGCTCTTGAGGGTGTTTATGTTGTAGACGTAAAAGATACAGTTTCCACTTGTGTGGCAAGCAAGAGTCTAACAGTCAAGAGTCATAAGAAGCCAGCTATATCAGTTTCTGGCAACCGTCCAATTTGTGAGGGTAATGATTTGCTTTTGACTGCTGATGGCGCTGACTATTTCTATTGGAATGAGACGACAGTACCGTCGACAACATACAAGGTCGTTAGCACGAGTGATGATGATATCACAGTTTCGTTGCTTGCTCGTTCTGTAGTGGCTGAGAATGATAAGACGTGTGAGATGGATACTTCATTTGTGGTGAAGGTCCATACAACTCCAGCTGTCCTTCCATCTCAGGATCTATTCCGTTTCTGTCAGACTGACGACGATGTTAATATTGAGTTGACACGAGATGATGACGACGCTGCTGCTTATAAACTTGAGTGGACATCCGCAGTGGATAGCGTGGTGGCAGATAAGTTCGTCGCATCGGCAAGAAAAGATACGGCATACGAGTTGTCTGTTCGTCAGTTGAACATCAACGAAGATACTGTTTGTAAGTCGGATCCTATCAAGGTTAACATAGAATTTACAAAAGCTATTTCAATCGCACTTGCCGACACTGCGATCTGTATGCCTCTTGAGTTTGATCTTGCTCAGTATGCTCAAACAAAGAAGACTGTTTCGGATGAAGGCTTTATGCCTCAGCTTACTTCAGTGAAACTTTATGAAGGTGGAGTAGAGAAGGGAATTGCAGACTCAACTAAGGTGAGTGTCGCTGGAAATTATAAGTTGGTTTACACTGACAGATTTAATTGCCCGATTGCAGCGTCGACAAACTTGAAATTCATCAAGAAACCTGAGACTCCAGTGCTTGATGTTGATCCATCATTCAACCTTTGTGTAGGTGTTGAGACGACGGTTCATGCTGATGTGGTTGCCGGCGACTATAAGACATCTTGGACTATGGTTGGCAACGGTGCTGAGTCGTTTGGCGATACACTTGGTTTGGATGTGGCAAAACCAATCAAGGATGGTTACGATGTCTACCGAATCGACACAGTCTATGGATGTGAGAGTGAGAAGACTCATTTTGATTATAATGTGATTGAGCCATTCCGTCTTGCGGAAAACAGAAATCTTGATATCTGTGAATATGAGACAATTGATCTCGACTCTGTTTCAAGAGCAATGTATCCAGATACTGATTTGAAACTTGAGCTTGTCCCTACAATGGCACTTGACGCTACAATGCCATTCGTCGCTTCAAAGGCATCAGCAGAAGGTGTTTACCTTTTGAATGTTGTTCATCAGATATCAAATTGTGAGGCTCAGTCGGAGATTAAGATCAATAATTATAAGAAACCAGAGATCACAGTTGTTGGCAATAAACCGATTTGTAAGGGAGATACATTGTTGTTAAAGGTTAACGGTGGTGATTTCTACTATTGGAACAATTCTAATGTAAGCGTTGACTCTGCTTTTGTTCCTGGTTTGGCAGACGGTGAGACATTGGTCAACTTGTCAGTAAGTAAGTTGGTTGGAGCGTCTGGCAAGACATGTAAGGC
>DCIP01000163.1:4936-18016 GCA_002317115.1 Candidatus Scybalocola fimicaballi | reverse complement strand
TCATTTCTGACTGAGAGTCTGGCGATCTGTCCCATGGTCTCAATACCATACATTGCCAATTTCTCAGCAATTCCTTTTCCGCATCGCCAAAAACTTGTCAACGGTTTGTGATTCCACAGTTTTTCACGATATGTTTTCTCATCAAGTTCTGCGATTCGCACTCCGTCTTTATCTGCAGGCATGTGTTTGGCCACAATATCCATCGCCACCTTGCATAGATACAAATTAGTGCCGATTCCTGCAGTGGCAGTGATTCCCGTCGTCTTCAACACATCACGAATCATAGTCATGGCGAGTTCATGAGGCGTCATTTTATAGGTCGAGAGATAGCCAGTCACATCCATGAAAACCTCATCGCATGAGTAGACGTGGATATCTTCAGGTGCTATATATTTCAAGTAGATGGAATATATCTGTGCCGACACTTGCATATAGCGAGCCATACGTGGAGGAGCAACAATATAATCGACTGCCCAATCCGGATGAGCAATCAGATCTGGATTCCACCAGGTCTTGCCCATAAACTGTCCGTACGGGATTCTCATCTGTCGTTGATAATTGACCTCACGAACCTTCTGCACCACCTCAAACAATCGTGCTCGTCCTCCCACACCGTATGATTTAAGCGACGGACTAACCGCAAGGCAAATCGTCTTCTCCGTTCTGCTTGAATCAGCCACGACGAGGTTGGTGTTCAGAGGGTCAAGCCTTCTGTCCACACACTCCACTGAAGCGTAGAACGACTTCAAATCGATGGCGATATATGTACGGTTCTCGGGATTCATATTTGTTTTGACAAGGGCAAATTATCTTTGACAAGGGCAAGGACAAGCCTTGCCCCTACAGGTTTTGTTTTCTTCTGATTAATGTGAATATAATCGAGGCCAACACCATCCCCAAGCCTGCGCCGACGGTGCCATACCAACCGAATTTGGTCCACATTGTTCCAGCCAGGAAGGTTCCGAATGAGCCACCGATAAAGTATGTCACCATATATATTGTGTTCATTCGGCTCGACGCTGTAGGGCAAAGCTTCATCGTTGCGCTCTGGTTGCTCAACTGAACACTCTGCATTCCGATGTCGATGATGATTACTCCGGCAATGATTCCAGCGTAGTAGTTTTGGAACAATCCCATTATTATCCACGCCAACAATACGCAAGCCACTCCGAATGCGTTTATCTTCTCCACTCCGAAGCGTGGAATGTATTTGCCGATGTTTGACGCTGTCAACGCTCCTGCCACTCCACATAATCCAAGCATTCCAACTGTGTCGCTTCCATCAAAGAATGGTGCCTCTTTCATTCTGAATGCCAAACATGCCCACATGCCGAGCATTGAGCCGAAAATGAATGCTGATCGGACTGAATATGTGATTGCTTTGGGATTTTCCTTGACAAGCTGGAAAATAGATGCCATCAGTTTCACAAAGCGTCCGTTGAATGTGGGTTCAACGTATGGGAATATCTTCCAAACCACAACCGCCGACAACGCTATCAAACCAGCCGCAATCTCATACATTGTTCTCCATCCCCACAAGTCGCCAACATATCCGCTTGCCACACGTGATCCTAATATTCCGATTAGCAATCCCGACAAAATCAATCCTGTCTTGTGGGCTTTCTCCTCTGGGCGAGAAAATTGAGATACAAATGGAATGAAAACCTGTGGAGCGACGGAGAATATTCCCGTCACAAAACTTGACACAAGAAGCAACAAGACGTTGCTTGAAAATGCGATTGTCAACAGTGAGAAGACAAGCACTCCAAAGCATGTAAGGATCGTGGTGCGACGGTTGTATAGATCACCCATAGGAATGATGAACAGCAAACCGAGTGCATAGCCGATCTGAGTAAAGACGGGCATCAGGTTTACTTGAAACTCCGTCAGTCCGGTATCTTCACGAATAAGGTTTAGCAAAGGCTGGCAGTAGTAAAGGTTTGCCACCGACACACCTGCCATTATAGCAAGGATTGCCACCAACGTTGATGGCAATCCTTCATTTGGTTTTAACGTTGACATTATTTGATTTCGTTTCCGCAAGAGAATGCCTTGCCTACAACCTTACCAAGTTGGATATAGTTATGTCCGACTGAATCATAAATAATAAGATTCATTTTCTCGACGTCGGGATTACCTTTCTCATCAAGATATTTTTCATCACAAAGGACATTGACGATTTCAGCCACAAGATTGTATCCCTCAGCCGACTCATCAATCTTCTCTTTGATTCTGCACTCCAATGTCATTGGAAAATCTGTGAAGACTGGAGCATTCACGTTTGGAGCCTTCTCTTCAGTCCAACCTGTCTTCTCCATCTTCTTAGGATCTTTATTGGCAGAGACGATTCCAACGAAATCACTCGCCACCATTGTCTCGGCTGTAGCAAATGCAACAGTGAACTCTCCGTTGTTCAACTTTAGGTTCTCTGTTGTGGCATGGCTACCCATTGAGATCATAATCTCATGCATATCCCACTGTCCACCCCAAGCGGCGTTCATAGCGTTAGCCTTGCCATCTTTATTATATGTGCCAATGATAAGCACTGGCTGTGGAAGTACCCATGGCTTTGATCCAAAACTTTTCATTTCAATTCTCATTTTAACAATTCAACATAATTTTGCCAGCCTCTTTGATAAACACAGATGGGAATCTGCAGATCACAGCATACACCTGTTTGCTCGACACTGGCTGACCATCTTTCCTGATATGCAGTTGCTGCTTGTTGATGGCATCAGCAATCTGGTCAGTGGTCATTCCTCCGTTTCTTGAGGCAATCACGTAGACTATCGCTTCTTCAATCTTCATTAAAGTAGCTTTCTTAGTTCTTCCTCAAACTGAGCCGCATTCTTGAACACGATAGCAGGCATACCCTCTTTTCTACTTGCCTCAACATTCTCAACCTTATCGTCAGCAAAGACACACTCCTCTGGCTTTAGATTAAACTTTTTGAATAGGCTTTGGTAGATAGCAGGCTCTGGTTTGATCTGGTGTACCTCCGACGATACGACATAACCGTCGAGCAAATTAAAGATATCAAACTGCTCCATAGTGACATACACCTTGTCGCACCAGTTCGACAATCCATAAAGTTTATATCGTTCAGCCTTTAGTTTCTTTAGCAGATTCTTCATTCCTGGAATCTCACCTATGATAAGATCGGGATAACGCTCGTTAAACACGTGTAGTTCGGGAGCAAACTCAGGATTCTCGGCAATCAAATCTTCAATAATCTCAGAAAAAGATTTCTCACCTCTATCAATGGCAGGAGTCAATCCGTCGTTGTAAAGAATAGGGATAAACTGTTTTCTACGCTCTTCATTTGGCACATTGCGTCTGAAGAAAACCTCAAAATCATAGTCTACCAATACTTTTCCGAAATCTAATATTATATTCTTAATCATGCTTTCTTCTCTTTTGATTCAGTTTCCATACTACGCAAGCAGTGAGGCAACTTACCTCCCATTGCTCTGTGGTGAGCTACGCAAGCGCAACATTTTCCGTGACGAGGGCACTCTTTAGGACAAGTGCACTCGAAATTGTGGTTTTCAGCCACTGTTGATGATCTATGTGGGCACTCCATAACAATTATCTGATAAAGTTCATTGGCATACGAGGTTCACGTACGGGAGCCTCACCCTCGCCAGTTGCGATTTTCTTCAATAGCCAAGCCATATTGTCGGCAAGAGTACGTACAGTCTGTAGTCCTTCCACGTCAAGAGCGGACTCTCCCTCAGTACGGCCATAAAGGATATTCCAGTATTGCGACGTTACGACTGGCATATTAGTCATTTGGAATGGCATATTTAGCGACTGGAACGCAGCGGTTGCGCCTCCACGTCGGCATACACAGATTCCAGCAGCTGGTTTGTTTGCCATCACACTGCTTCCTGCATACATCATACGCTGTTGCAGACAGCATACCTGACCGGCTGGCTGACCATAATATACAGGTGATCCAATAACAAGTCCATCACACTCCTCCATCTTAGCGATGACAGAGTTTGTGATATCGTCGTTGAATGAGCAACGGTTGTCGTGGCATGTGCCACAAGCAATACAGCCACGGACAGGCTTAGTGCCGATCCATACAATCTCGCTATCAACGCCATGCTTTGCCAACTGATTGGCAACCTCTTTCAAAGCCACAAATGTGTTGCCCTCCTTACGTGGGCTTCCATTAACAAGTAATACCTTCATAATTGTATCTGTAATTGTAGAGACAGAGGAACCCCGCCTCTACATTGTAATTAATCATTAATTGTCAATGAGGATTCAGTCTCTTCCTTCTTGTTATTCTTTTTGTAGAAGTAGAAAACGATGTAGCCAACCAAAACAATGAGAACAATCCATCCAATGATATTCGACATGTGAGTCAAGTTGACGAATGTGTCTGGATAGAACAAGAATTTGATCTCATGCTCTCCTGCTGGCACAACCATACCACGCAAAATCCAGTTAGTGCGGAAATGATCGCTCTCCTTACCGTCGACATAGACATGCCAACCTGGCTTATAGTATACATCAGAGAAGATTGTCAAAACATCTTTCTTAGAAGATGTAGTAAACACCTTCTGATTTGGATGAGACAATGTCAACTCGATCTTGGCAGTGGAGTCCATCTCATATGGAGTGACAAGACTCTGGAACTGCTCATTGATGATAGCAGTCTTAGAAGGGTCTATTTCCTTCAACGCATTCATCTCCTCGTCGGCGCTCTTAACATACATCACATCATCAACGATCCAAGCGTCGCCGAATCTTTTTGTATTCTCAATTGGGGCTGCCTCGTTATTATAGATGATATACTTTGTGTTAAGCATATTCAAAACCTTTGTCGACGCGAATGCACCGTCCAAATCAGCAGTTGTTCGCGCATTCTGCAAAGAGCCGATCACAGTACGCATCTCTGGCTCAATACACTGCTCTATCAAATCCTGGTAACGACGCAATTTTGCAGCGTTGTAACCTCCAATTGAATGGTGGAAATAAGAGACCTCTGAATTGTTGAACGGATTGTTTAGAGTCAACACACGATAGTCTACATCGTTGTCAGCCAAAATAAACTGGTCCGCCTTTGTTGGCTTTCTTGTCTCTGTATTCTTACGCTGCTTGATGAAATTGTTGTCATTCAAATAACGCTTGTCTACACCCCACAAGTCAATCAAAGTAAGGGCGGCGATCGCAATAGCGACATATTTCTTGTTGTTCACCAAGCCTTTGCGTGTGAACAACCACATCAAGGCAGCAGCAATCAAAATAAACACTAATGAGCGGAAGGCATCCGAACTTGCCAAATCCTTACGGTCCTCAATCAAAGCGTCAACAAACCAAGACGGATAATTAGCCAACTGCGCGGCATCAGATGGAGCAGCAAAATCTCCAAAGATTCCTGGAGAAAGCCAAATGATAAAACACAACCCTCCTGTAAGAATCAATGACGCATATAGAGAGAAGCTCAATCTGTCAGTTTTTATTTTTCCATTGAACATAAATGTCTTGTCGATATCTTTAGACATATACTTGTTCAAAGCAATAGCAGCCAACAACGCGAATGTCAACTGAGGAATGACAAGAGCCATCGACGGTGTACGGAATTTATTGTACATCGGCAAATAATGGAAGAAGAAATCGTTGATTCCCATATTCTTTCCAAAGCTCAATATCATAAAGAAGATTGTCGACGCGAATATAACCCACTTATATTTGCCTTTTAGATAGAACATTGCAAAGACTGCCAAGAAGCAAACGATTGAACCAAAATATACTGGTCCGGAAGTAAACGGCTGGTCGCCCCAGTATGTGTTCATACGAAGAGTCTTAGGCACCTGTGCTCCATGCTTCTTCATTGCCTTTGCCAAATTGGAATTCTTATTGTCAAGTTCTCCACCACTCTCTCCTCCATACACGTTAGGAATCAAAAGTGTGGCAGTCTCAGCCTTGCCGTAGCTCCACGAGAAAGCGTAATCCTGGTCCAGACCAGAAGACTTGTCTGTCTTACCGTCAACCTGGGCTGTCAACTCACTCTTTCCACGAATACTCTGCTTACTTAGCTCATAGTTAGAGAACAACTTTGGTGAGTTCATCAACGCAACCAGCAACACTCCAGCAAACAACCATCCTGTATTGACCAACAACTCCTTCTTCTGTCCGTTCTTTAGCATGTAGACCAAGTAGCCCACATAAAGAGTGGCGCACAATATAGCGAAATAATATGTGATCTGATAGTGGCCCTGTGTGATGTGCCAGAGCAACGCAATAGCAAACAGCATCGTCGCCAGCAGTTTTCTTTTATTCCTTGCTATCATCACCATTCCCATAAGCACCAACGGCATGAATGCCATCGCCCACGCTTTTGTGACGTGTCCTGCCGCAATAATAATCAAAGAATAAGAAGACAACGCAAATGCAAACGCACCAAACGCAGCTACCGAAACAGAACAATCCATCATAATCAGCAAAAGATACATGCTGATAAGACTACACAAGACTATTCCTCCGTCCTTGTCACCGAATATATACAACACTTTTCCCATAGCTGAGAAAACCGGATTAGGATCCAAACCACATCCTGTGACTGTGTAGGCTGGCATTCCTGCAAACATTGAGCTACACCAATACGACACTTCGTCGTGCTCTCCATTGTTGTAGTAGGCCTGCTGCTCATGTGCCATACCTTCCCAATGGTAGACATCTCCTCCCAACAGCTCTTTGCCGTCGAACTTTACACTGAAGTACGTCAACGTACTCGCAACGAAAATAATTAGCACCAACAAGTGCTTCATCCAATTTTTCATATTATTTTATCTTTTCTTTTTCAATATTGATAATTCGTCTAATATATCACACTTTATCAGTTTCAATCCAATGAAATAAACCAAAGCACCAATCGCCGCACTTATGATCAATCTCATCATCGGACCGAATTCAATGTACATTTTTGAATACCATACCGTCGCCACCATCACTATTGATATCATCATATATGGAGTGACATCTTTTATCATTTCCGACATGGAATACTTGAATACTCCATTCATAAACATAATCTTCATTCCCAAACAGATCACCCACGCTACAAACGACGCAACGATCATCAGGTTGATAACGGCATTTCCTCCAAAAGCCTCCAACATTGTTGTCTGCGACTCGTTCAAATTAAGGAAACATAGATAGGCAGAACCTATCAACAATACGTGGCGGACACATTCTGAGATAAAATACTGCTTCGTCTTTCCCTCCACCAACAACACTTGATTAGCCAAGCCGTTGAATGGATCAAGCAAAGCCACAATCACCAACATTCTGAAATATGGCACAATAGGCAACCATTTCTCTGTAAGCACCAACACACAGAAATCATCAAACACAACCGCCATTCCCAACAAAGCAGGGAAAATCAACAGCGCGCAGACATTGGTAAACTTGCGATAATACTGCTTCTGGCGACTCTTATCACCTTTAATCTCCGTCAACACTGGCATTGCCACCTGAGCGATGGTCGGAGTGATGACGTCTCTCGCTATATTCTTATATTTGTCCGCAGTGTAATAATGTCCGAGTATCGACGCGGGAAAAACTCTTCCGATAGTGACAGCATAGAAGTTCGTTGCCACACTCGACACTATTCCATTAATGATAAGCAGATATGAGAAGCCAAACAACTCCTTGACAATTCCGAATTTTGGATTAAGTTTCAATCCCTTCCATGGTTTGATCACCCAAAGCAACAATGTCTTTGTTATCCTCAACGATATCTGCTGCCAAGCCAACGCCCAATACGACCATCCCATGTGAACCAAGGTGATGGCCACCACGCCACTTACGATGACAGCCCCCAAATTGGCTATTGCCAAACATCTGAAATCCAACGCTTTGGTATGACGTACATTCTGCACCAACGCCAATGAGTTGATTATGACACTCAGAAATAGGAATCTTGCCAAATCCGTCAATTCTGGTATCGAATACCAATCAGAAATCAATGGAGCACAAAAAAATCCGATTAAGTATAAGAGAATACTGAGCATCATGTTGACGTAGAAAATCGCCGAATACTCTTCGTCTGTATTATTCTCACGTCTGATCAATGCGGTGGAGAATCCCATGTCTACCAATCCTAAACCAATCGTCACAAAAATAGTCAAAGCGCCGATGAATCCCATATCCGACTCTGAAACGTTGCGGACAACGTACAGTCCAGTGACCAATGCAATCACTTGCATGCCCACCTTCTCTATGGCATTCCACACTATCGACTTTTTCGTCTTCTGTTTAAGATCATCCATTATTCTCTACTCTACTTGCTCTAAGCTCTCACCTCTTATCCACAAACTTAGTGATCTTTCTCTGTCCTTCTACAATTCGTATCTTATCCACATCGGCTGGATTAGCGAATTCAATGATCGGAGCGACTCTCACTTTCGCACGGTAAAGATCTTTGATCTTCTTCTGCAACTCCTCCGATGGAGTGTTTGTTCCGACCAAAATCTTGATTTCATCTGTGCCAAGATCATTTGTGAAAGCCTCAACCACATAGTTGGCTACCTCTGGCAACGGATCAAGCACGTCAAACAATGCTGGCGGGTAGACGGTAGTGCCTTTCACCTTCAGCATCTGGCTGCGTCTGCCGATCACAGCACTCAATCGCATTGTGTTTCGTCCACACTTGCATTTCTCCGTATGGTGGTAGCAGATATCTCCTGTCTTGAATCTTACCAATGGCATACCCTCCACACCTAAATGTGTGATTGTAACCTCTCCTGGCTCATCATCGGCTACAGGATTATTATTCTCATCCAAGAACTCCACAATGATCAACTCTGGCTGATGGTGTCCTCCGCAACCGAATGAGCACTCACTGAAACCAGTCTGCATCTCTGTCGACGCGTATGTATTGTAAAGTTTGATTTCTTCCCATCTTTCGCTGATATGCTGGCTCAACTCAGTGAACCCGAACTCTTTAGTACGGATGCTCTCACCAATACAGATAGCTTTCTTGATTCCGCTCTTGTGGAAATCAATTCCGTTCTTCTCCGCAAAGTCAGCAAGCTTAAGCAAGAAGCTTGGGACGCACATCACCGTCGTAGGCTTGATTCTCTGGATTGTGTCCCACTGTAACTGTGGCACTCCACCTCCCACTCTCACGATGCCAGCTCCAAGCTCAACTGCCCCAAGAAAGTAAGCCATACCTGCCATGAATCTCTTGTCGAGAGTGCAAGTAAGCTGGATTGTATCCTCTTTCGTCAATTCGGCTGCTGAGAAAGTCAAAAACTCATTATATGAGAGTCTGTCCAAATCATGCTTAGTCATACCCACTACGACAGGATCGCCTGTTGTGCCGGAAGTAGTGACAATATCCACAATCTCACTCTGAGGGACACAGAAGAAATCATTGTTGAACTGCTGAAGCTCAGTCTTTGTAGTGACAGGAAGACGTTGCAAATCAGCCACCGTCTTTATATCTGACGGAGAGACATGGTGAGCATCAAACAGTCTCTTATAGTAAGGTGAATTTGCGTAGACGTATGCCATCTGCTCTTGCAAACGTTCATTCTGGAACGCTGCAATCTCCTCCTTACTTTTATATTGTATGTCAGGTTGACGCTTGAAAGTCAACTGATTAAAAACACTACTCATAATTCTATCTAATTTTTGTCAGACGCTTGTCCGTTCGTCTCTACGTGTTTCTTAATCTTTTCCTCTATCGCTATTCGTTGGGCAAGTTTTGGAATCTTACACTCCAAAGCCTTACGCCATTCTTTGCAAGCTGAATTTCCATCTTTTGCCGTAAGATAAAGTTCTCCGGCTATGTCGTGAGATTCATAAGAATTTGGATTCAATGCAATCAATGAGTCTGGATTGAATATCAATTTCCAACCATCCTCAGTATTGCAGACATCTCTGTATCTTACGTATTTCTTATAATCATCAAACTCCTTCGACTGCCTCATCGAATCAGCCACCGAATATTCAGCAGTATTTAGTTGTTTTCCATCACAATTGTTAACGTTAACGCCAGCGTCAACTTTTCTTAAAATATCCTGAAGATTGAATTTCACATAAGGATAAAACTCCTTTGGCTGAGTGCAGACGTAGATGTTCAACTTTTCCGGTTCAAAGACGACGGAATGGTGCGCAATCAGCTGATTTATTGCCATCTCATTACCCAAACCGATATTTTCGCCACCTTTGCCAAACGGATTAAGCAGAACCTTCATCGCGTCTTCCGCATCAAACTTCTCTTTCTTTCCTATATGCTCAGCAAGCAGTTCGATACGATATTTTGTGTCTGTCTGATTGATATTCTTCAGATTACGCTCATCTTTCATGAACTTGTCACTTTGAAAATGATTTGTACAAAGCAACATATCTTTTTCTGATGACCGATACAACTCTATGTCTTCTGGAGATTTCTCTATGATCGCCATATTATTATCGTATGCCGACGCGATTACGATATTCTCCGCGACGAATGTGTTCACTTTCTTTGCCTCAGCGTATGCCTCGTCAATACTCTTGCAATGAATCAGAATATGACGTACCAACATCGATATCGGCATAGCCACCGCTTTCGGAATATCAAGTTTGGATGCGTTGATGCATACAGCCAATCCTTTCTCGTTCATTCCTGACAATACGCCAAGCATACCACCCCATGTCACAGAGACAAAAGCATAGCCTGAATCTGGTTTGCAAACCGAAAGGACCTTCGTCTTTGCAAAATCATCTCCACAATAGAAATCGAAATTGCGTCCGAAGAGCAACGTCGAATCTGTAGTTTTGGTCTCATTCAATACAAATGAGCTGCATCCCACGAGCATGTAATCCTGCATTGCATGGCCAATATCGTGGGCTGAATGGAGATT
This sequence comes from Candidatus Scybalocola fimicaballi, assembly GCA_002317115.1. Classification (GTDB taxonomy): domain Bacteria; phylum Bacteroidota; class Bacteroidia; order Bacteroidales; family Paludibacteraceae; genus UBA1723. The sequence goes on along the minus strand of DCIP01000163.1, from coordinate 7,148 downwards.
CAACTGAAGTTCGTATGGCTCAGCCAAATAATCGTAGTCGTGATTATCGGCAAGACTCAATCCATAAATTTCACGCTGCTGTTCAAAAGTAAGATTCTCAACAACTCCGCCATTGTAGAATTTCACAAGACGACATAGAAAATTGCGATACCACTCGCCATCCACAGTCTCCTCCATTCTTCTCAAAAGAGCACTTTTCTGATAAGCCATCAGATCCGACAGCAAAGCTCCGTAGGCATAACCTCTCTCCTCAGGATTACCCTCTGTATAACAGACATATAGGTCATCCCTACACTTCTTTGCCCAGTTGTTGCCAAGAATGCGGATGGAATCATTTTTCTGCACAGATGAGTCTGCCAAAGCAATCTTTCCAATATGTGGAGGATCGACCACATGAAAGGATGTATACACAAACAAGCATAGCAATGCCAACAAAGGCACTGCCATACAAATGATTAATATATACGCAATTGCTTTCTTCATATATTTCACCGAGACGGGGTGCACCACGTCTCTACGATTGATTTATACGATACGCATTGGAATACCCTCGCCCTTCAAGTAATTCTTCAAATCAGGAATAGCGATCTCATGGAAATGGAAGATCGACGCTGCCAATGCCGCATCTGCCTTACCCTCTGTGAAGACATCTTTGAAATGCTCCATCTTTCCAGCTCCACCTGAAGCAATCACAGGAATAGACAGGCTCTCCGACAACACCCTCAAAGCATCGTTGGCAAAACCTTGCTTCACTCCGTCGTGGTTCATACTTGTGAAAAGGATCTCTCCAGCGCCTCTCTCCTGAGCCTCCTTAGCCCAAGCGAAAAGTTTTTTATCTGTTGCGACGCGACCGCCATTCAAGTAGCAAGTCCACTCACCACTCTCATCAAGTTTGGCGTCGATAGCCACAGTGCAAACCTGGCTTCCGAATCCTTTTGCCACCTCACTGATAAGGTCTGGATTCTTGATTGCCGCAGAGTTGATGGAAACCTTGTCGGCACCAGCACAAAGCAACGCGTCCACGTCGCCAATCTCATGGATACCGCCACCAACAGTAAACGGAATACTGATATTCTCAGCGATACGTCTAACCAAATCCTTGAATGTCTTTCTTCCCTCGTGCGACGCAGTGATATCCAAGAACACCAACTCATCCGCACCAAGACGGCTATACTCAGCACCAAGTTCCACAGGATCACCCACCGAACGGATATTAACGAAGTTTACACCCTTAACTGTCTGACCATCCTTGATGTCAAGACATGGAATAATTCTTTTTGCTAACATGTCGTGCTGATTTTATAGTTCCAAGAAATTTTTCAATAGTTGCTCACCCACCTTACCGCTCTTCTCCGGATGAAACTGCACAGCGTAGAAATTATCCTTGTGCAAAGCGGCAGAATACTGGTTGATATAATCAGTAGTTGCGATTGTATTCTTTCCAACAGTAGCGTGATAGCTGTGGACATAGTAGAAATACGGATCGTTGATTAGATTCTTGAATAGAGGCGACGACGGATCGGCAGTCACTGTGTTCCAGCCCATGTGAGGCACCTTGATGATGCTCTCGTTTGGAACGAATCTCTTGACCTCCTCGTCGAAGATACCAAGACACTCCACATTACCACCCTCCTCGCTGCTCTTGCAAAGAAGCTGCATACCGATGCAGATACCAAGAGTAGGCTGAGTAAGGTTCTTGATCACGTTGTCAAGACCATGCTCACGAAGATAGTTCATAGTTGTTTCAGCCTCACCCACACCAGGGAAAATCACCTTGTCGGCAGACTTGATGATATCAGCGTCGCCAGAAATTGTAGCCTCAACGCCAAGACGTCGGAGCGCATAATCCACAGAAAAAATATTTCCTGCGTTGTACTTTATAATAACTACTTTCATATAATTCGAATTATAGTTGCAAAGATAGGAATTTCAATTCGTAATTCATAATTCATAATTCATAATTGTCGGTGCAATAAATGATTGATTTTTCATTCCGCTGGTGTATTTTCATTGAGGAAGGTTGGAGATTAGGATAAACAGAATAAGGACGCATATGTGCCAGTATGTACATACAAGTCAAATTTATATTTTTGCGTTTTCATTTATATAAAAAAACAAAAAAGAGAAACCGAATTGTCAGTTTCTCTTTTTGCGGTGAGGACGAGATTCGAACTCGTGGTACGGTTGCCCGTACGTCAGTTTAGCAAACTGG
>DCIP01000163.1:782-4928 GCA_002317115.1 Candidatus Scybalocola fimicaballi | reverse complement strand
TGGTTTCAGCCACTCACCCACCTCACCAATCCTCGGTGATGATTCCCGATTGCGAGTGCAAAAGTAGTACATTTTTATTTACCTGCAAACTTTTCACTCGTTTTTTTTAGTATTTTTGCAGAAATTCTTAAAAAACAGATAAACATGAGTGCACAATCTAATCAACGCGAGTTGCTATCATCACGTCTTGGCTTCATTCTCGTCGCCGCAGGATGTGCTATCGGCATTGGTAACGTGTGGAAATTCCCCTACATCACCGGCATGAGCGGTGGAGGAATCTTCGTTTTGATATATTTCGCTTTCCTTCTATTATTAGGAATCCCCGTGCTTTGTATGGAGCTTGGTGTCGGCCGCGCCTCACGCTTGTCTCCAATCAAGGCATTCAAGCACTTGGAGCCAGAGGGCACTAAATGGCATGCTCAAGGTTGGGTATCGCTGGTGGGAAGCTATCTTCTTATGATGTTCTACACCACTGTGGCTGGTTGGATGCTCCACTACATCTACTCTACCGCCAAAGGCACTTTCGCAGGTGAGATGCCAGCAGGTTACACTGGAGAACAGTTCAATGCCCTACTCAACGATCCATCGACAATGTGCATGTGGATGATATTGGTGGTGTTTATAGGAAGTTTCTCGGTCGGTTACGGATTGATCAAAGGAGTTGAAAGAATCTCGAAGACGTTGATGCTGATTCTGCTTGGAATAATGGTAGTGTTGGCAATAAATAGTGTCATGCTCGACGGTGGGGATGCCGGACTTGAGTTTTATCTCGTACCGAATGTCGACCGTATGAAGCAGATTGGTATCTTCAACGTGATCTATAATGCCATGTCTCACGCCTTCTTCACATTGAGTATCGGCGTCGGCTCAATGGCAATCTTCGGTAGCTACATGAAGAAGACCAACACAATCCTTAAAGAAGGTATCACAATCGCATTGCTCGACACTGCGGTGGCAATCGTGGCTGGACTAATCATCTTCCCTGCCTGCTTCGCCTACAACGTTCAGCCAAATGCTGGTCCTGGATTGTTGTTCGTGACACTTCCTGAGGTGTTCAACCGTATGCCATGGGGACAATTCTGGGGAGCTATGTTTTTTATCTTTATGTCGTTTGCCTCATTGTCGACGGTGATTGCCGTATTTGAGAACATCATCACATGTTGCTCAGAGCAGTTTGAGTGGAGCCGTAAAAAATCCGCTCTATACAATTTCTTCATCATCTCCGTGCTATCTGTCCCATGTGTGTTGGGATTCAGTGAGTGGACATGGGATTGGCTAAAGGTATTTGGTGGAACGATCCTCGACGTGGAGGATTTCATCGTCTCATATTGTATATTGCCGCTTGGAGGTATGGTGTTCTGCCTATTCTGCACCAGCAAAAACGGTTGGGGAATCAAGGGATTCTACGAAGAGGCAAACACAGGCGACGGCGTTCATTTCAAGCCTTGGATGCGTGGATATCTCACATACGTTTTGCCGCTAATCGTGTTGACTGTATTCGTGCTTGGAATCTGCGAGAAATTCCATTTGTTGTCGTTGTTTGAATAATTTGCAAGAGACAAATTATTCATTCAACAACCATCTCCATGTAGGAATAACGTGTATGTTATAGGAATCGTCACACGCACGTCCGTGCGTCTCTACGAGATGTAATCCAACGTCGGAATGAAATCCATCGTTGGCACATACCGACAATTATGCATTATGAATTATGCATTATGAATTATGCATTATGAATTATGCATTATGAATTTTATTTGATCTTTCTCTTATTCAATGCCTTGTGATATTTATTGGCATTATCCTGATGATCGTTGAATGTCACAGCAAAATTGTGAGTGCCATCAAATTTCTCGCTCGCACACATGTAGATATAGTCGTGACGGTCATAGTTTAGGACCGCATCAATGACGTTCATCGACGGAATACGGATTGGTCCTGGTGGCAAACCTTCATACTTATAAGTGTTGTATGGAGAGTCAACCTCCAAATGTATTCCACGGATACGACGTATGCTGAAATCTCCGACTGCGAACTTCACTGTTGGATCGGCCTGCAGCAACATGCCTTTATGAAGACGGTTGAGATAGAGTCCGGCAACTGTTGGCTGCTCCATCGCACTCTTTGTCTCCTCCTCCACAATAGACGCCAATGTCGACACCTCTACCTGCGACAAATTCGCGTCGACACATTTCTTAACTCGCTCCTCATTCCAGAATTTATCGTACTCTTTCTTCATTCTGTCAATCAGATCCTGAGCAGAGATAGTCCAGTAGACCTGGTATGTATTAGGAATGAACAACGCAACTGAAGTCTTGGAATTCAAACCATATTTTGCCATTGCGTCGTCGCTATTAAGAAGAGAATAGATATCATCATACGACATCATCAACGCCTCGTCGAATCTCTTGCAAAGCTGCTCTTTTGTACGGATATTATTGAAAGTAAGATTCATCGGAGCCTGACGTCCCTTCTTCAAATTATTCACAAGCTGCACATTACTCATCTGATTGATAAGTTCATATCGTCCAGGAACAATATTTGAAGGATAATCCTGATATTCAGCAACCTTCTTGAACGACTTGAGATCCTTCACATTCCTTGTGGAATCCAGACGAGCGACCACGTCGTCGAAACTATCATTAGGATAGACATAAAGGAATTTCGCCTTATCATTATTAATGTAGATATTCGGAAGCATTGTGCTTGAATATGCGATGTAGCCAACAATTCCGCCTACAATGACGAGCACAACCACCGCTATTGCAATAATCTTGCCGACGTTGCTCTTTTTTTTCTTTTTAGCCATCTGTGTTTTTCATTTATTAGTAAGTCAAAAGTAGATATTTAATTTAAATTGACAAAATTATGATTTCTCATTTTACTCAAGTTTCGTAAGTAGTTTGGACAGAAAACATGCCCAATAAATAATAACCTTGTTGATGTTTTCCTCGTTTGTGGGTTTTCAAAGCGTGATATACATAAACGTAGTTGCTATTCAAACAATATTAATAATCAACTAATTACAAACATTTTTAAAATTTTATCGATTTTTTTGGCACAAAAACCAAAAGTTGGCACGGTTTTTGTAGTGTATATAGTGACGATGTGAATCGGTAATTTGTAGTTTAGTCCTAATATTAAATCCTTTTATGCTATCTATGATAGTAAAAAAAGAGAAGTTTTAACTATGTTAGAATTTCTCTTTTTTTATTTTGCCGACGTCGGACCAGATATTAATTGCATAATCACTTTGGTGGTTAGGGTGTTCCGCCCTTAACAATCCTCATTTTGTTAGAAATTCACGCTCCTTAATTTTGTTCAATCTCTTGAATTACTTAATTTTACACACGGAAATATTTTGATAGATCTATAAAGACGGAAATAATAAGATATGGCAAAGAAAACGACAACAGCAAAGGCAGAGAAATCAATTGAGGCTCAGCTATGGGATGCTGCAAATAAACTTCGTGGAAATATTGAGGCTCCTGAATATAAGCATGTAGTGCTTAGCCTTATATTCTTGAAATATGCTGGTGTGAGATTTGAAAAACAACATGCCAAACTAAAGGAACAGTACGGTGACAATAAATTCCTTGTGGAGTCGCCGATGGCTTACGCTAAGGATAATGTGTTCTATCTTCCGGAAGAGTGTAGATGGGAATATATTATGGCCAATGCGAAAAGCTCGGATATAGCACAAAAGATTGATAAGGCTCTTGCAGGAATAGAGTCGAAAAACAAGGCGTTGGAGGGAGCCCTACCGTCGAACTACTATTCAAGCATTGGAATCGATTCAGCAAAACTTGGTTCGCTGATTGATATCGTGAACAATATGGAGCAGCACATGACCGACGACGATGATTTCTTCGGCCGTGTCTACGAATACTGTCTTTCCAACTTCGCCCTTCAGGAAGGAAAAGGAAAGGGAGAATATTATACTCCTAAATCGATAGTAAATCTTATTACGGAGATGATCGAGCCATACAAAGGCAAGGTGTATGATCCAGCGTGTGGTTCGGGCGGTATGTTCGTGCAGAGCAGCAAGTTTATCGAGGCTCACGGAGGTAATAAGCGAGACATTTCCGTCTACGGACAGGAATATACACTGACGACATATAAGCTGGCGAAGATGAACCTCGCCAT
>DCIP01000163.1:437-619 GCA_002317115.1 Candidatus Scybalocola fimicaballi | reverse complement strand
GATGATCCACGTTGGAAAGGCTTCAAAGTGCCGCCAATGAGCAATGCCAACTATGCTTGGATCTTGAATATCTATTCCAAATTGGCGAACGACGGAATTGCCGGATTCCTTCTTGCCAATGGAGCGTTGTCTGGCGACGGAGATGAGAAAGAGATCCGCAAAGGACTATTGAGTGCCGACCA
>DCIP01000163.1:0-234 GCA_002317115.1 Candidatus Scybalocola fimicaballi | reverse complement strand
GAAAAGAAATACACCACATTCAGCCAGAGCGACATCGAAAAGGCAGCAGCAAAATTCCATCAGTGGCAACGCTCCGACATGGGAGAGTATAAAGACGAGCCAGAATTCTGCAAGTCGGTAAAAATCACCGATTTGAAAGACTATTCACTTGTGCCAAGCAAATATATCGAGTTTGTCAACCGCGACGACTATGCTGGCTACGAAGAGACCATGAGCAGACTTCAGACCGAGTTG
>DCIP01000077.1 GCA_002317115.1 Candidatus Scybalocola fimicaballi | reverse complement strand
AAATGTTTGTACATCAGATGCTACACGTTGCAATTCAGTTTCCACTACATCTTCGACAAGTATGAACCAATAGTCGAATTCATACATTCGAAAGAAAATAAGGCGACGACGTGGGACGGTGTCAGACTACAACCGATCGCGACTGAGATTTTCAACATCGCCGTCGACAATATAGAAAATCCGGGTTCCAATATTTTGGAAAACATCAATGAAATAAAGAATAATGGGCAACTGGATTAAAAGCAGTTTACTTTTTGAATATTTTTCGTACCAATAGTACAATAATAACATAATGTCTATCGTTATATAAGCAAATGTTAATAATGCGATATTAAAACACATGAATATTTTTAAACTCGTATTGTGTTCATTAGCAATGGGCACAGTGGCAAGCGTCTCAAGCCAGACAAAAACAATCGCTGGATATGTGACGGACGCATCATCAGGCGAAACACTAATCGGAGCCTATATCATGACTCCAGACGGAAAACGAGGCACAGAAACCAACCAATATGGCTACTTTGTGCTTTCATTGCCAGAAGGAGAAAACCAGATTATAGCCTCATACGTAAGCTATTCCGACAAGCAACTATCATTCAATCTTAAAAAAGACACAACAGTCAGAATCAAACTTGAGCCCGACAATCAGTTGGAAGAACTTGTTGTGACAGCTAAAGAGATTAAAAGAGACCATCGTTTAGAAGAAACCGTAATCAGCAAAGAGGTGATCTCACCAGAACTGCTTAATGTGCTTCCAGCAATGCTTGGCGAGCCAGACCTTGTGAAGACGGTGCAGATGCTACCCGGCGTGCAAAGTGGTACGGAGGGATCATCAGGACTTTATGTGCGTGGTGGTTCCCCAGATGAGAACCTTATTCTGCTTGACGACGTACCAGTTTACAATGCGTCACACCTGTTTGGATTCTTCTCAGTATTCAACTCAGACGCTATCAAAACCGTCAACCTACATAAAGGAGGCTTCCCAGCAAGATTTGGAGGAAGACTCTCGTCGGTGATGGATATCCACACTAAGGACGGAAACGACCAGGAAATCCACGGAGCGGCACAGATCGGTTTGCTATCATCTAAATTCAGTCTTGAAGGACCGATAGTAAAAGAGAAAACCACATTCTTCGTGTCTGCCAGAAGAACATATTTTGATGTCCTTACCAAACCATTCTTACCAGACGATGAAAAATTCGGTTACTTTTTCTGGGATTTGAACGCAAAGATAAGTCATAAGTTCAACGACAAACACCGTCTGTATTTCGGCATATATTCAGGACGTGACAAATTCGGATTTGACTCTGAAGAAAAAGATTATATATCTGAGGCTGGATTAGGTTGGGGAAACATCACATCGGCAATGAGATGGAACTTCATGATTCACAACAAGCTGTTCATGAATACAACTTTAGCGTTTTCAAAATACAAATTCTTCATTGAAGGAGATGAGACCGGCTACAACGAAAACCACCAGAAAGATTACGAGATGAATTTCAAATACACATCTCAGATCAAAGACTGGAGTCTGAAGAACACCTTCACATACACTCCAAACAATCGTCATGAGTTTAAGTTTGGAGAAGCGGTCACACTTCACACATTCAAACCAGGAGAGCAAGGAGTCTATGAAAACTGGGCGGATACAGACACAGAAGACTACAACGATTGGAATATCGATACCACAATCCACGCGTCAGTAAAGAAACCGACGGAATGCAACCTATTCGTTGAGGATGAGTTCAAGATTACCAAAAGAATAAATCTCAACTTAGGTCTTCACGCGTCGCTCTTCAATGTCGACAACAAGACATACACATCTATAGAGCCACGCCTGTCTTTCGCAGCACATCCAACTGAGAGATTCACAATAAAGGCAGCATACAGCAGAATGCGTCAGTATCTGCATCTATTGTCCAATTCCACTATCGGACTGCCAACAGACCTTTGGGTGCCAGTGACAGGCAATATCAAGCCGCTGGAATCAAGCCAAACTGCCGCAGGATTCGTGATCGGACTTCCTAAAGACTTTCTGTTCTCTGTAGAAGGCTACTACAAAACGATGAATAATATCATCGAGTATAAGGAAGGTGCATCCCTATTCTCCAGCATGGCGTGGGAAGAAAAGGTCGAGATGGGACAAGGAAAGTCGAAAGGTGTAGAGGTGATGTTGAAGAAGGAAACCGGCAAGACAACCGGCTGGATAGCCTACACATTGTCGAAATCAGAGCGTCAGTTCGACGAGATCAACCAAGGCAAGTGGTTTCCTTCCACTTACGACAGAACACACGACATCAGCATCGTGATCAATCATAAATTCTCCGAGAAAGTTGATATAGGAGCGACATGGGTTTATGGCACAGGTTACGCATTCACAATGCCAACACACTACATATTGGTAGACCAAAATCTGCAGGATAAATATAGTGATGATGATGATAGAATAGAATATTCAACGAGCCGCAACAACTATAGAATGGAGAATTACCACAGACTTGACCTCGGTGTCAACTTCCACCGTCACACAGAAGGAAGCAGACTCAGACGTCAGTTTTCTATCAGTGTGTTCAACGTCTACAATAGACACAATCCATTTATGTATAGTCTTTCAACGGATAACGAAAACAGAAACATTAAATTGAAGAAACTGTCAATTTTCCCTGTAATCCCGTCAATTTCTTATTCTGTAAAATTCTAAAATATAATATGATGAAAAAGATAGCAGCCTTATTATATATTTTCGCTTTCATATTCATTTCATGCGAAGAAGATGTCGATTACGAAGACTTGGGGGTAAAGAACTTCATTGTTGTAAATGCCAGATTTATCGACGGTGAAGCACCTAAATGCCAGGTATCAAGAAGCGACATAATCTTCGACCAGATCCAAAACAAGGTAACTCCGACTATCTTTCTGCCCAAAGCAAATGTCGTAGCTAACGACGGAATTTCTGATTTTAAGTATGTCGTCGTATCAGACAGTGCCAAGATGGAAGCACAAGGAGTGACAACCAAAGCTGGAGAGACATACAGTTTGAAAGTGTCAGCTGATGGGTTTGATGACGTATACTCCACAGTCACTGTACCAAGCAAACTCAAAGCGAGCATCAAATTTATCAATCTGGAAACGGAAAAGGAAGATTTGTTTTGGGACCCATTTGAAGATCCCGTACTCAGAAACAGATATAGAGCGAATTATGAGATCAACATTCAAGATGATCCTAACACAGAAGATTATTACCAGCTTCTAATTTACACGAACACCAAAAGTTACGAGTACGATTTTAGAGAGGTTGATACGTTTTATACATATTGGGAAGACGGACAATTGATAAAAGTGCCAGAAAGATATATGATACCATACGTTGTAGACTCATCAATGGCCTACGAAGAATGCTACTTTGGATCAGACGATCCAGTGATGAATTGGAACCAAACGCAATCCAACAATCTGTTAGAGGAATCAGATTGGAATTCTATGAATATATTCAATGATCAATTGTTTAATGGGCAGACTGCAAAAATCAGATTCTATATTTACCTTAACAATGATGGAATAACTCATGGAGCAGACTTCTCATACCCAGTTTATTATGAATTGCGCCATATAACCAAAGAGATGTATATGTACTATCGCACATACCAGAAGGTATCAGAAAGCGACTGGACAGGTTCACTTTCCCCATATATGCTCTACTGCAACGTGGAGAATGGAGCAGGATTGGTTGCGGCATGGTCAGCGGTTAAAGACACGTTACAAAGACCTGTCATACCAAATGATTGAATGATGGACAATTGAAATAAAATAGCCAACTGCGACAAAGCGGTTGGCTATTATTATTTTATTGCCATATAGACGGTGCGGACTGAATGTGGAAATTCGAGAGTGGTAGATTGCAAAACTATTGAAATTATTGATTAATCAATACAAATTATCTGGCATTGGCAAAACTTCCGTGTGAAGCAAATCAAGAAACATGTGACGCGTATGAATAGAAGCTTCGTCATCTGGGATGTGTTGCTCTAAACGTTCCGTCTCTTCATCCACATAAAGATATTTGAATTTATTACGTTCATAAAATTTTAGAACCTTATCTTTATTATAAGCATCAACAACAAGAAAACGACATCCAGTTTTATTGTCTTCCTCTGTAAACCAGATTTTTATATAATTAATAATCTGTTGTCCAATGAAATAATTCTTTCCTTGATACTTTTTACTAACCCCAAGTCGTCCAATAAGAACTGCTGGATAAGTGTGAAGATGTTTGCGTCCAGGAATTGTACGTTCTATCTTATTTACTGCCTTCTTTGGAATAAAGGTTGTCTTAATACTATCATTCGACACGGTAAAAAAAGCGACAAGTTCTGCTTCTTCCCCATTATTATCGATAACACAATATGTCTGTCCTAATCTTTCTTGAGAAAAAGGGATTGCCTGGTTATGAAAAAAATCCTCCAAATCTTTGTCTCCATCTGTATCGCCACAACTAAAAGGCAATGTTGCTAACTCATCAGTCAATTTAAGAACAAGACATTGTTCATTAATATCGTATATATAATGAGACATATTAACGTTTGGGCATTTTTATAACAACATTACGAGAACGTTCCTGCATAGCATGAGTAGCTTGTCTCATACTATATGGAATTGTTGTAAAAGCAGACTTTTTCCCATCTTCAACCATTTCCTCAAACCTTTCTGCTGTAGAACCGGTAAGTACCGGTATTGGTCTAATCGCTATTGCCATAATAAATATTGTAACTGTTCTTTAATCATTTCATTGCTGCAAAAATAAGGATTAATTATCAAATGACAAAAAAAAAGATAAAAAACGGAGAAATCCATGCCCCATGACGAGCCTCAACGACGAACAAATCGTCATTGCAGTCGA
>DCIP01000227.1 GCA_002317115.1 Candidatus Scybalocola fimicaballi | reverse complement strand
CGAGTAATTGCAACCTTTTTTGTTTTAGATTTCAAGGTAGAAATAATATATTAACTTTGTGTCGAAATTTTTGATTGAAAATATAAAAATTATGAGACGTCTATTATTTGTCGCTTGTGTCTTTATTCTGACCATATATGGCTCATTTGCAATTAACTATAATGAGGAGTGGAAAAGAGTGGATTCTTTGATGGATCAGGTGGCGTTGAGAGATGCTGCTGGACTGGTAAAGGATCTTTACGAAGTGGCAAATAAAGATAATAATCACAGACAGATGCTTCGTGCTGAAATCTACTCGTTTGCAATCGATATGGGGTGCGAGGCGTCGTTGTATGACTTAAATCATGTGGAGGTACCGCATAATACTAATATAGAGGAGGGCAATGAGATCTTGGACAATCATTATCTAAAGGCATTGTCTTTGCTAAACAAGTTTGATGATAAGATAGAAAGAGCATTCGTGCAATACTATATTCTGACTCTGTTTAATGAATATCACTTACTTAACCAAAGAGATAAATACACATTAAGACATGATAGTCTGCGAAGTGATGCAAAACTATCTCAGTTGACATATTTGGAATTTGTCGAAAAATATTTGAGTTACCAAGATTCGTTGCTTAATTTCATAGGTTCGCTTGGTTCCGTTCCTACAAGTGATTATGATGATTTCTTAATTATCAAAGAAAATAATAAACAGGTTAAACTCTTGGACGTTTTTGTAGATGCTCTGCTACAGTCCGCCAAAAATACTGTCGACAAAAGTTTTAATTTTCAATCCTATAATCTTCCTACTCTGGACAGATGTACGTCGTTTGCCAAAGACACTTTTTTCAGTGCTAAGAATCAATACTTCGAACATCGTGTGTATGTGGCTGCTATGAATGCTTGTCATAAAAACAATGATGTGGATATGCTGGTCAAATATGATGTAGATAGAATCAATAACTATTTGGAATTTTGTCGATTCCCTTTCTCCAGTGAACATGCTGATTCTGTTGCCTTGGCTGCTATTGATAATCTCGTCGACAGATATCCTGATAATCCAAACATTATTGGGGCTGAGGTTTTACGATCAACAATCTTGACAAAGGATGTGTTGCTTGATAGAACTCATTATAAAGCTGATACTGTCAAAATTAAGATGGCAGTTGATATTTTGGATAAGTTGATAGAGAAATTTAATGGCAATGAACAATTGGAATTGGCCTATGCTCATAAACAATTGATAAACCGTCATTCTCTAAAGGTGAAGTGTAAGGACATGTACCATAGTGGTACACCAATAATTATGTCGGTCTGTCATGCTAATGTCAAGAAACTGAATTTGAAATTAAAAAGAACCTCTTTGAAGTGTGAACAATTCTATGATAGCGAAGATGGAATTTATGACATTAATTTGTCGGATAGAGAAAAGGAATTGAACCCAAGCAACTACTATTATACACAAACAGATACAATAGACTTAGGATGTTTGGATTATGGTGCTTATAAGTTGGAGGTTTGCGACGTCGACGATAGTACAAGCACTAAAAATATTACTTTTGTCGTTAGTGATTTGACGATTGTGCCTTATGCTTCTGAATATATGCGAAATGACGACGACGATGATTATGAAATAAGAGACATTTACGTTGTCGACAATAAATCAGGAAAACCAGTGTCTGGAGTTAAACTGACAGGTGATATTAAAAGAGGTGGCAATACGGATAGGAGTGGAAAACGAACAATTAAGATTGCTCCTCTTTTTTCTGACCACGTTTGTGCAGTTAAGGGAAATGACCAATATACTGTCCCTGCGTATTTGGATGAAACACGATTTGATGATAATGGAGAAACAGAAAGATATTATGTTAGAACATTTACTGACAGGAATACTTACCGCCCGGGTCAAGTGGTAAAATTCTGTTGCGTCTGTTATCTGTCGACTGAAATAAAATCAGAGGTTGTCGCTAATGTAGATTTTGAGGCTGTTCTTTCTTTTGGTTGGGGAAATGATATTGACACAGTCCACCTTGTGACAAATGATTTCGGAAAATGTTATGGGGAGTTTCATGTTCCAGATGGCGACGATGCTGTAGGTGATTACAATATTACTATAGTAAATAAAAAACTTAATATCCGACACAGAGATGCTTCTTTTGAAGTGGTTGCCTATAAGTTAAGACAGTTTGAGATTGTCTTCGATATGAGAGACTTCGATTATAAGCTTAAGAAAGATGTTCCTGTAACTGGTGTTGTAAAAAACTATTCTGGAGAAACTCTTTCAGATATTAATGTCGACTTAATTGTTAATGGAAATTTGTATAAGCTTATCACTGATGCGAAAGGTCGGTTTTCTGCGGTATTCCATCCGACTCCAGATGATTTGGACAGAACCCAAATGAATCTCTCGATAGAGGCTACCGCTGTTTCATCTTCCGGAGAGAAGGCTACTGCAAATAAGAATTTAACGTTATATAAGTATAATGTTTATATAACAGTTTGTCAGGGGAAAGAAACTGATTTGTCCTCAAGAAAGAGTTTCTTTGTCGAATGCAGCACAAAATCTAATTATTTTGACAATAATCAAAGTGTACCTATAGAGAAAAATGTGAAGATTTTTTTCAAGTCACACAAGGATAGTACTAAGATTTTTTCATGTGAGAAACAACTATATGGAATTACAGAAATTCAAATACCTAAAGAATTATTCGATACAGCTAATTTTGGTAAATACTATTTGCAAATAACTGACATCGATAATGGTGACACTCTGCTTGGTTATAAAAGAGAGGAGAACATATTAGTGTTTGATAGCCGATCTAATGTGGTCGCTTCTGATGCAACTTTGTGGTTATCTGTATCGGAAAACGGTCGAGGCTATATGTTGCAGAATGATACAGTCAGAGTTTCTTTAAGTACAGTGGAGGATAGCTTATATGTATTGTATAGATTGACTGATACGTACCACAGGATTATAAGTGAAAAGTGGATATTGTTGAACAAAGAGATGAAAACATTATCGTTGACTTATAAGGATGTGTTCGGACATGGTGACCACAGATATGCACTAATTAGTTTGTTTGCGTTTAAGAATGGACGTCCATATTCAGATTCTTTTTGGTTGAAAAAAGCGTATTTCACTAAACGCATTAATCCTAAAATTTCTATACATAGGTATAAAGTTCAAGAAAATACACTTCAGGAAGACGATAGAATTCTGGCTGGATCACATCAGAAGTGGAGTATTGAGGTGCCTGATATAAAGGATCCTCTTTCTATCTCTGCTGTTATGACAGATTTGGCACTTGATGAAATTACAAAGCAAAATTGGAACATTTATTTTGACCGTTTGAGACAAGTCTGTCTTTCTCAGTATGATGTAGAATGTAAAGATATAGATTCGACATCTGTCGAGTATGTTCAAAAGATGCAACCTGTTAAAGCAGACTGTAAGAATGTATTTCCATTATGGAGTGTCGGTACTAACGGGTATGTGAATTCTAAAAAAGGAATAAATAAGAGTCCGATGTTTTCTGGAGTTAGATTCTCTTCTAAAGACTTTAATGGAGAATGTATTGTTCGTGGTTATGTGAGCGATGATGAAGAACCGTTGCCTTTTGCTAATGTGATGGTTGTCGGTACGTCAATAGGAACTAATACGGATATGGACGGGTATTTCGAGTTGGTGATTCCTAATTCTGGTTGTATGCTTGAAATATCATATTCTGGCTATGAAACAGAATTGATTAGAGTAAATGGTTCTATGTTTGTTTCTGTCAAACTGAACGTAGACTTATATAATAAATTGGTTGTTACAGGATATGGAGTGGTAAAAACCAGTGATTATAGAACTGAAATTAAGGAAACCCCGCGTCCAACGGAAGATGAGGAGAAGATAACTAAAATACGTTCAAATTTTTCTGAATGTGCTTTCTTTTATCCTGATCTGAGACCAAAGAATGGAAAGGTTGATATTGAGTTTGATGCACCTGAATCTTTGACTAGATGGAAAATCAGACTTTTAGCAATTTCTAAAGATTTACAATACGGATTTGGTCTTGATACCATCGTCACTTATGTGCCATTTTCAGTCAGACCGTTAGTGCCAAGAGTATTCAGAACAGGGGATAATGTCGAAATTGCAGCCACAGTCACTCATCATGAGGGCGATCCCGTGTCTGGTGTAGTGAAGTTTACTTTTGAAGATGAGAAAACAGATAGTGTGTTATTCTCTAAGGATATTGATTTCAAGATCGCCGCCAATCAAAACCATACGGTAAGATGCCCGTTCTCTGTACCTGATGGAGTTGAATCGATCAAGATGACAGTAAGAGCTATAACTCCCGATTTTAGTGATGGCGAAACTCATTCTGTTTTTGTCGTTCCTAATAGAAGCCATGTGATTAAGGCTCACAGTTCACTTGTCAGAAAAGACGAGAAAAAGAGATTGACAGTAGTTGCCGACACATCTGATAATGTCCAGCTTGTGGTTGATTATGCAACCAACGGATTATGGAAGGCAATCATGACGATGCCATCTGTCGCAACGTCTAAGCATAGTAATGCCATTGATTATGCTGTGGCTCTTTATGTTAATGCTATTGCTAACAACATGAAAGAAGATTATCCGCAAACCTATGATTTGATTTCCCAATGGAGTGTTGAATCACCGTTGTCGCAGAATGAAGAACTGAAGGATGCCACTTTGGAATTCTCTCCGTGGCGACTTGATGCCGTTGATGATAATCAGAGTAGGTCTGATGTTAAGAAAATGTTGAAAATGGCAGATTCGAAAGTGCTTTATAATATAAACAAACTTGAAAAACTCCAGAATCATAATGGCAGTTTCAGTTGGTACGAAGGTGGCAATCCATCTTTATGGACAACGGTGTATGTAGCTCAGCTACTTAGTGATATGAAACGAAATAAACTGAAAGGGTTTGATTACTGGAGCGTTAAGAAGTGTAGAGATAATGTACTTCGTTATTTGGATGTGACACTTGTCGGAGATTATCAAGAATATAAAAAGTCTGTTAATGAAGAATTATCTACTTTTTCTGGATTCAATTCTTGTCCTTCTGAACTTGTGGTTAGAAAAGTCTGTCTGCGTTTGGAGACAGAAGATTATTATCCTCTTGTCGACGAGGCGAAGATTGCTGTTGATTCTTTCTATGCGGAGATTAAGAAAAATTGGAAACATCTTACTTTGTATGGAAAAGCTCGTTTATCACAGATCCTTATAGATAAGCATGATCCTTTGGCTAAAACGATACTCCGATCTATGTTACAGACATACACACAATCAGAGCATGGCATCTATTGGAAAGAGAATCAGAATTATTGCAGTTGGTCAAATTCGGCAATCTCTGTGCATGCCGAGGTTATGCGTGCGTTGATCAAGTCTGGACTTGCCACAAAGGAAGAATTGGATGAGATGACAGCTTGGCTTATCACCAGATGTGAAGCTACAAAGTGGCAATCTCCGGTTTCGACAGTTAATGCAATAGATATTCTTTGCAGAGTGTCATCTACGGATTTTGGAGAAGGTTCTGTCACTCTTCCAAACGGAGATACTGTATCCACTAAAAATGGTTATGTCAAGCGTACCATACATGGTGTGCCAGGCACAAATTCTATAGATATTGCTGGTACAGAAAACGGTATCGGCTTTGCTTCTCTATATGTTTCTTACGATGCCGTGAACGCCGACGTGAATGCAGCGTCTAATCATATAAAGATCATGAAGAAAGCGTACAGAGTGGATTATATGACTGTGAAAGGAACACCGAGTCATGAACTATTGACTGAAATCAAAGAAGGCGATGTCTTGCGATTAGGAGATAAGGTTAGAATCGAGATTACTGTAGAGAATGATCAAGATTTGGACTATGTCCATGTGAAGGATGTGAGAGCCTCTTGCTTCGAACCAGAGGATGTGTTGTCTGGATATCGTTGGTATAAGAATTGCTCCTATTATAAAAAAGTTACGGATGTTGGTTATTCAATGTTCTTTGATAAATTAAAAAAGGGATTCCATACATTCTCTTACACGGTTAATGTATCAGCCAAAGGATCCTATTCTTCCGGTCTGGCCACTGCAGAATGTATGTATTCTCCATCATTTAGAGGCAACAGCGATTCAGGAGTGAAGTTCCGTATTGAAGGACAATAATTATGAATGTTCGTATTATGAATTCTGCCATGGATTTCTTATTTTTGTATCAAATTTAATGTATGTATAGATTCTTTTTATTCCTTATACTTCTTTCTTTTGTCTCTTGTTCTGAGGAAGAAAAAGCAAAGCTCGATGATGCTGTTGATTATTCCTCTATGGATCTCAGTAATCCTCCAGATACTCTTTGGGGCGTCGATGTTAGCCATTATCAAGGAAGAATAGATTTCGACAAATTGGAAGAGGGAGCGCATTTTGTTATCCTCCGCGCTACAATTGGCGAGACAGGAAAGTGTGACCAGCGATTCTATGGCAATTATGCAAAAGCCGCAAAATCACATTTGTTGGTTGGCTTTTATCATTTCTTCTATTTCCATTGCGACGGTGAACTTCAGGCTAAAATATTTTTGGATGCCACTAATGAGAAACGTAATAATTTCCCTTTGATTATTGATTTTGAAGAGTCGACAGTTGTTAACAAACGCAAGGAGAGTAATATAGACACGTCTACTTATCATCTTCGTCAGATGGTAGATTATTTAAAGTGTGAAGGGAAAGAAGTGATGATATATTCAAATCGTCATTGCTATAAAAGATATGGACTCGAAGAAAAATTCTCTGACGTCAAATTATGGGTGGCCGACTATAACTCCATGTTTGTGACGGAGGATTTCCCCAACTGCTATATTCAGCAATATGCTTGCGATGGAAAAGTGTATGGAATAGATGCCGACGTCGATTTGAACGTTATCGTCGACAGCAAAATGATCATCATACCTGAAGATGATTAGAATTATTAGGCATTACTAATTACGCAATACGAATTGATTTTGTATCTTTGCATAAATTTTGTATAAGATTGAAAAATTACAGATATGACAAGAGAAGAATTATTTGAGAATATCAAGAAGAAGCAGTCGTTTCTATGTGTAGGTCTTGACACAGACGTGAACAAGATTCCTGAGTTTATGTTTGACAAATACGAAGGCGACTACATCTTCGAGTTCAACAAGCAGATTATCGACGCTACTGCTAAATATTGTGTCGCTTACAAGCCAAACTTAGCATTTTATGAGAGCCTTGGTCTTCAGGGTTGGGATGTGCTTGAGCGTACAGTCGACTATATACGCAAGAATTATCCTGATATGTTCTTGATCGCAGACGCAAAGCGTGGAGATATCGGTAACACTTCTGCTATGTATGCTCGTACATTCTTCGGAGCTATGGATTTCGATTCAGTGACTGTAGCCCCTTACATGGGTGAGGATTCTGTTTCTCCATTCTTGACATACGAGGGTAAGTGGGTTACTCTTCTTGCCTTGACTTCAAACAAGGGTGCTTTCGACTTCCAGTTTATGAAAGACGCTGAGACTGGCGACACTTTGTATCAGAAAGTTTTGAAGACATCTAAGAATTGGGGTAATGCTGACAACATGATGTATGTGGTTGGCGCTACTAAGGCAGATATGCTAAGCGATATCCGTGAGATTATTCCTGATAATTTCTTGCTTGTCCCAGGTATCGGTGCTCAGGGTGGTAGCCTTGAGGAGGTTGTGAAACATGGTATGAACAAGCAGTGTGGCCTTTTGGTCAACTCTTCTCGTGCAATCATCTATGCAGCTAACGACGAGACATTCGCAGAGGCTGCAGAGCGTGAGGCTAAGAAGGTTCAGGAGCAGATGGCTGGATTCTTGAAGGCAGCAGGAATGATTTAATTGTTTGGGTAGAAGGGAATGCAGGCAAAAATCATCAACGACCCGGTACACGGATTCATTAATATTCCGGAGTCTCTTTATGATATTATAGAGCATCGTTTTTTTCAACGATTGTCGAGAATCCGACAACTTGGATTGACATATATGGTGTATCCGGGAGCCCAGCATACCCGATTCCTTCACTCATTGGGTGCTATGCACTTGATGGATGAAGCCTTGACTACTCTTCAAAATAAAGGTGTAGCTATTTCTCAGGAAGAGAAAGATGCGGCTATGGCAGCCATACTTCTTCATGACGTCGGTCATGCACCATTCTCCCATGTGTTGGAGAGTACGTTTGTGTCGGGCATCTCTCATGAGGAGATCTCTCTTCTTATGATGAAACAGATTAATAAAGATTTCGGTGGCAGACTTGATATGGCCATCGAAATCTTTCAAGATAAATATCCACGACATTTTTTCCACCAGTTGATTTCCGGTCAGTTGGATGTTGACCGTCTCGACTACTTGAGCCGTGATTGTTATTTCACTGGAGTCGTGGAGGGAGTTATCGGAGCCGAGAGAATCATCAAAATGATGAATGTGGCTGACGATAAACTCTGTGTGGAGATGAAAGGAATATACTCAATCGAAAAGTTTTTGATGGCCAGACGAATGATGTACTGGCAGGTTTATCTTCATAAGACATCAATAGCAGCCGAACAGGTTTTGATTTCGTTGCTTAGACGTGCAATCTATCTGGCCAAACAGGGAGAGGGGTTGTTCGCGTCGCCATCATTGAGATATTTCCTATACAACAGCGTCGAGGCTGACTCTTTCGACATCTACAGCTCATCTCTTGAGAATTACGTTAGATTCGACGACTCCGATATCTATTCGGCGTTGAAGGTTTGGCAATGCCATAAGGACAATATTTTGTCTTTGTTGAGCGAGTCTCTTACTGACAGACGATTGTTTAAGGTCAAAGTTTTTGATCATGAGCCAAGTCAGACAGAGGTGGATGAAATTAAGAAACAGATTCAGTCAGTGACGAATTTCACAGACGAGGAGGTTGAATATTTGTGCAGGGTCGTTCCAGTCACAAGCAAGGCTTACTCGTTGAAGAATGGTGGACTTCACATTTTACGTTCCGACGGCCAGTTGTGTGATGTGAGTGAAGTTTCTGACATTCTTGATTTTTCTTTGTTATCGAGACAGGAAAAGAAATACTATCTTTGCTACTATGATTCGCGTCAGTATTTTAAGACGCAAGTGTAAAAATAGTTGATTTTAATGTCCGAAAAGTAATGTGTCGCTGCATATTAAGTGTTTAAATTGCTTAATGTGCTGATATTTTACTATTTTTGTTTGAATTTTTAACTCAATAGGATATGGAATTTACAGCAGGACAGTTGGCAGCAATGCTTAATGGACAAGTAGAAGGAGATGAAAACGTAAAGGTTAGTACTTTCGCAAAAATCGAGGAAGGTAAAAGCGGAGCTATTTCGTTTTTGGCAAATCCTAAGTATACAGAATATCTCTATACTACACAGTCGTCTGTTGTGTTGGTATCTAAAGATTTGGTGCCGTCAAAAAAATTTACATGTTCGTTATTGAGAGTCGCAGATCCTTATGCGGCTATTGCACAGCTTCTTCGTTTTGCAGATCAGTATTTGTCGCCAAAGAGAAACGGCATTCATCCATCTGCATCTATTTCTGAAAAAGCTAAGATCGGAGAGAACGTCTATATCGGTCAAAATGTTGTTATTGAAGACGGTGCTGTGGTCGGCAACGGTTGCCAGATTTATGCCAATAGTTTCGTCGGACAGGGCACTACAATTGAAGAAGATTCATTGGTTTATGCCAATGTGACTGTATATAAAGGTTGTAAGATTGGTAAACGATGTGTTTTGCAGGCTGGTTGTGTGATTGGAGGTGATGGCTTCGGATTCGCACCAAATCCAGACGGATCTTACAGCAAGATTCCTCAGCTTGGTATCGTTCGTTTGGAGGACGACGTTGAGATTGGGGCAAATTCAACAATCGACCGCGCGACTATGGGTGAGACATTGATTCACAAGGGAGTTAAGATTGACAATCTTGTTCACATCGCTCACAACGTAGTAGTTGGAGACAACACAGTGATGGCAGCGTTGACTGGTATCGCTGGTTCAACTAAGATTGGAAAGCATTGTATGTTTGGTGGACAGAGTGGAGTAGTCGGTCATGTAGAGGTGGCTGACAATTCCAATTTTGCCGCTAAATGTGGAGTGTCGTCTACAATCAAAACTCCTGGCCAACAGTGGCATTTCTATCCTCATATTGAGGGGGCAAAATTCCGTCGCAGCTTTGTATGTTTCAAGCAGTTGCCTGACACAGTAAAAGTTGTTTCGGAGACAGAAAAGCAATTACGTGCAGCTAACGAGAGAATTGAAATGCTTGAGAAGCAGATTCAGGAGTTGGCTAACAAGATAAAGTAATTAGTGATAGAAATTTAATTAAAATGGATAATCAGAAAACATTAAAGAGTGAATTCTCAGTTTCTGGTGTAGGTTTGCATACTGGTGTTGCTATCAACGCTACATTCAAGCCAGCAGAAGCAAATACAGGTATCAAGTTCAAACGTGTTGATCTTGAAGGTGAAAATGAGATCGACGCATTGGCTGAAAACATTGTGGAGACAAGTCGTGGCACTGTTATCGCTAAGGGCGACGTCAAGGTCAGCACAATTGAGCATGCCATGTCTGCTCTATACGCTTTGGGCGTTGACAACTGTATGATTGAAGTTTCTGGTGCTGAGATGCCAATCCTTGATGGAAGTGCCGCTCCATATGTAAAGGAGATTGTTGCAGTTGGTCTTGAGGAGCTTGATGCAGAGCGTGAGTTCTACGTTGTCAGAAAGAAGACTGAGTTCGTCAATGAGGCAACTGGCACTAAGTACACATTCATGCCAGACGACGATTTCTCAATGACAGTTATGGTCAACTATCCATCTGTAGTGTTGGGTAATCAGTTTGCTAATTTGGATTCTATCGCTGATTTCCAGAATGAGGTGGCTTCATGCCGTACATTCGTTTTCGTAAAGGAGATTGAGGCTCTTGTAAAGAATAATCTTATCAAGGGTGGAGATTTGAATAACGCTATCGTCGTTTATGACGAGAAGATTCCTCAGGCTGAGGTTGACCATCTTTGCGACATTTTGGGTAAGTCTCATATCAAGGCTGATAACATCGGTTATTTGAACGATGAGCCTTTGCGTTTTGAGAATGAGCCTGCTCGTCATAAGATGTTGGACTTGATCGGTGACTTGGCATTGATCGGTCGCCCAATCAAGGGTAAGGTAATTGCTGTTTGCCCAGGACACACTGCAAACGCAGATTTGACTAAGAAACTTCGCAAGGAGATTAAGCGCCAGGAGGTTGCGATTCCGTCTTACGATCCAAACCAGGAGCCTGTTATGGACGTCAACAAGATCAGAGAGATTCTTCCTCACCGTTGGCCAATGCAGTTGGTTGATAAGGTTGTGGAAATTTCTGATAATTTTGTGATCGCTGTTAAGAATGTCACTTCAAATGAGACATTCTTCATGGGACACTTCCCTCAGGAGCCAGTTATGCCAGGTGTGTTGATCGTAGAGGCTATGGCACAGTCAGGAGGTTTGTTCGTATTGAACTCTTTGGATGATCCTCACGGTTATTCAACATACTTCATGAAGATCGACAATGTTAAGTTCCGTCGTAAGGTGGTTCCAGGTGACACATTGATCTTCAGAGTATCATATTTGACTCCGTTAAGAAGAGGTTGTGCAGTGATGAAAGCATACGCTTTTGTTGGTGACCAGATCGTCGCAGAGGCTGAGTTTATGGCACAGATTATTAAGAACAAATAATTGATTTGATTAAATATTTGGTGAATGGAACAACCATTTGTAAGCATACATCCAGAGGCTAAAATCGGTAAGAATGTAGAAATCGGACCGTTTACTTTCATCGACAAGGATGTCGAGATTGGCGACGGTACAAAGATTATGGCAAATGTCACAATCTTAGAGGGAGCTCGTATCGGTAAAAATTGTATTATTTTCCCTAATGCCGTTATTTCTGCAATTCCTCAGGATTTGAAGTTCAAGGGAGAGAAGACTACAGCTGTTATTGGAGACAACACTACAATCCGTGAGTGCGTCACTATCAACAGAGGTACAGCATCTAAGGGAACTACAATCGTAGGAAACAACTGTTTGATTATGGCATACGTTCACGTCGCTCACGACTGTGTGGTAGGCAATAATATCATTCTTGGAAACACTACTCAGCTTGCTGGAGAGGTCAAGGTGGACGATTGGGCTATTGTTTCAGGTGGTACTTTGGTGCATCAGTTTACACGTATCGGTTCGCATGTGATGATTCAGGGTGGTTCGAGAATCGGAAAGGATGTTCCTCCTTACGCAATGGCAGGACGTGATCCTCTAGCTTATTGTGGATTGAATCTTGTTGGCTTGCGTCGACGTGGATTCTCGAATGAAAAGATTGAAGAAATTCAGAATATTTACCGCACACTATATATGTCTGGCTTGAATGTCTCTCAGGCAATCGCTAAGATTAAGGAGACTTGCCCAGACACTGAGGAGCGCAAGGTAGTGCTTGACTTCTTGGAGGCTAGTGATAGAGGTATTATTCCAAGTATTGTTAAATAATAAATTTAATGATTATGTTTAGCAAGAGTATTGTTACAAGAGCTTTGGCTTTAGGTGTCGCAGCCTTCACATTCACTTCATGTGATGAAGATTCTTTAGGAGCGTTGACTGATACATTAGGTAATTTGTCGCAGGGTGATACTGTGGATGCTTTGAAGGAGGCATTAAATGTCGGTGTAAAGACAGCCGTTACTCGTCTAGGTTCTGAGGGATATATTGCAGATGTCGCTACTAAGATTGGTTTGCCTGAGGAGGCTCAGACTGCATTTACAGCATACAATGCATTACAGTCTGCTTGTAAGTCAAACGCAGTTCTTAACAGCACTGTAGGTGCTGCTTTGAGTAGTGTGGGATTGGGAGAAAACTTGGAAGACAATATGATACAGTTGTTCAATGACGCTGCTACAGAAGCTGCGCCAGAGGCTGCGTCAGTATTCGCAAGTGCAATCACAAATATGTCTGTAAAGGATGGTGAGGAAATTTTGTTCGGTGGATCAGGTGCCGCTACAACTTATTTGAAGGATAATACTTATACAGGTCTTCAGTCTGCATTCCACGATCCTATTACAAAAAGTATGAACAACGTTAATATTGGTGGTCTTACTGCTACTTCAGCTTGGAACAAGTTCGCTACTGGTAATAATAAGTTGGCTGGATATATCAATCAGTATAGAAGTGCTATTGATCTTGCGTCTTCTTTGGGTGCGATTCCATCAAATGCTATGGCTGCAATCAACAAAGTTGGCGAAGTGAATCCAGATGCATCTGACTACGTGACAGGTAAGGCTCTTGATGGTTTGTTCTTGAGAGTGTCTCAGAAGGAGGATGATATCCGTACTAATGCAGCTTCTCGTACTTCAGACTTGTTGAAGAGAGTCTTCGGAAGATTGGATGAGAATAAGTAATCTTATCGATTCAAAATACAAAAAGGATTTGGCAGAAATGTCAAATCCTTTTTTGTTTAGTGAATTATACATCGTATTTTTGACCTATATTTTAGATTGACGTCGATGAAATGCTTTAATGTAATATTCGCTCTACTTGCTTGCTCTACGTTTATTTGTAGTGGACAGGAGCCCATTACTGAAACTGATTCTGCCAAAATCACCCATGACTCATCTACCGTTTCCCAACACGATTTAGATGATGCTATATTGAAAAATGTGTATGCTGAGCTGCTTGATATAGAGAAACAAATTAGGCTCACTCACAATATGTTAGTCGACTTGAATTATAATATGAGTCCTGGCGTGGAACGTAAAGTCACACAACAATTAGATGGGTTGAATAGCCGTTTAGACAGTGTCTATGATCAATTAGAATCCATCACCGATAAAGGTGTCAAAGCAGAAATAAAACCATATAAGGTGACGGTAAAGGATTGCAGACAGAAAGTAAAGAAATGCTTTAGTTTATTAAAGAAGAAAAGTAAGAAATAAATTACGGAACAACAAAGGGACGATCACTATTGGTCGTCCCTTTGTTGTTGATATCAACCAATCTTACTCCTCTTCTCCGAATTTCAAAATCATACTTGTGGCTCCAAGTGTGATGATATCGCCTGGCTCGATGATGCGAGCCTCTTTCTTGGCAAGGATATCGTTGGAAACGAAAGTGCCGACAAGGCTGTCGTTGTCTTTGACGTAGTGTGTGATTCTTCCGTTCTTCTCCTTCACAATGACTGTGCAGTGAATACGGTCCATACTCATGTCTGATGTCTGGATAGGGCAGTTGATGTCTGTGCCTGGGCAACGTCTTCCAAACACGTTCTCTCCCTCCTGCAATGGAATCTCCTGACGGTGGCAGAACACGTTCTCGATCACTACGATTGTGCCATACTTATCCGCGTCGGCCTCCTCATTCTTTTTCTCAAGCGCGTCGGCAGCGATAGTGGACGGCTTGACACGGAATCTGACTTTGAACTTTTTTCCGCAGTCCTCACAAGTCAATCCGATGATTGAGCCTGCCTCTATATTCTTCTCTTCAAATGAGACGAAGTTGTCACATTTTGGGCAACGTATCTTTTTCATGTTTCTTATTTATTCTTCAAAATGTCATTCCACAATGCGGAAATCTTTTCCAATTCTCCGCTAAACTGTGGAGTGAATATTCCTGTGCTAATCTTTGATTCAATCTCCTCTCTCGTCCAAAAACGGCCCTCGTCGATCTCCACTGGGTCGACGTTGAAATCTCCGTCGTAGATGCAATAGTAGTCGTTCACCATCTCTCGCTCACGTGCACTCTGCCAGATATAGCGTAGAAAGCAGACGGGAGTGTACTCTGTGATTCCCAATTCCTCACGTGCCTCTCTGCGTAGAGCCACTTCGATTTCCTCTCCGTAATCCACGTGGCCTCCCACAGCAGTGTCCCACTTTCCTGGCTGGATGTCCTTCGACATCGATCGTTTCTGCAAGTAAAGCTCGCCTTTGCTGTTGAACACATGAAGGTGGACGACGGGGTGGAGAAGCATCGTGCCTGAATGACATTCGCGTCGTGTGGCTTTGCCCACCACATTGCCGTTTTCATCTATGATTGGAAACAATTCGTCTTGTGCCATTTTGTTTTACTTTTTATTTTGTTGCAAAAGTAACATTAAAAACCTAATTTTGCTTAAAATTGCGAGATATGATTCTTCTAAACACGACTTATGTTGTAAATACAGGCCTTGAAAACCAGTTTTTGGATTTCCTTCGTAAAGAGATCGTTGCAGATTTCCGACGCGACGGATTCTTTTCTGATTTGAAACTTCGCGTCGTCTACACTGACGATGAGGCTACAATCAACTATTGTTTGCAGGCTGAGTGCGATGATATGGATAAGTTGGAAAACTGGATGATGATGAACTCTAAGACAATGGCCATGAAGCTTCGCCAGAAATTCGCAACTTCGGTTTTGTCGTTTGCCACTGTATTGGAGGACGTAGAGATTTAAAGTGATGATTCAGCCGCAAAAAAAGGTAGACAATAAGGTAGAAAAGATCATACTTGGCATCGACCCTGGCACAATGTACATGGGGTATGGTGTTATAAGCGTCGTCGGTACAAAAATGAAGTTTATAGATATGGGTATTCTCGACTTGAAAAAGGAAGACGATACCTATATGAAACTTAAGAAGGTGTACGACTTCACTACTGCGTTGATAGACAAGTTTCTGCCTGATGAGTTTGCTATTGAGGCTCAGTTCTTTGGAAAGAATGTCCAGAGTATGCTAAAACTTGGGCGAGCTCAAGGAGTGGCGATCGTCGCAGCTATGGAGCGTGATATTCCAATCGCTGAATATGCTCCGCTAAAGGTGAAGCAGGCGATCACTGGAAACGGTGCGGCATCCAAAGAGCAGGTTTGCGGTATGCTTCAGGTACAGTTAGGTCTGTCGAAAGAACAACTGCCAGATCATCTTGATGCTACCGATGCTTTAGGCGTGGCTGTATGCCACCACTGGCAGTCGAGAGCGATTGGTGGAGAGAAAAAGTTTAAGAGTTGGGATGATGTTGTCGCCCAGCGAACTAAAAAAAAGTAGATTATGGAAAATACTGATAACACATTAGGCTTAAAGAGCAAGATCATGCTGCAATTAAGTTTCTGGATTTTGATTGCGCTGTTGTTGCCTTTGAACTCATTAGAGAGTTTGGTGTCCATAATATTTATGATTCTCATCTATTACAGCAATTTTCATTGCGCGAGAATCTACATTGACAATTCAAACAAAACAAGAATAATATATACTCTTGTGAATATATTATTGTCTCTGTTGCTTGCGTTCCTAATGAACACGTTCTTTCCAGAATGCTCGTTTGTCAGAATGATGTTCATCTTTTTGTTTTCGGCATGTTTTTCAGTTGCGGTCTCAAGAGGAAGATTGTTGTTGGAGAAGAATGCTGAACATAGCGAGATAAAACATCATCAGACAGAAATTGAGTTGAAGCATCTTCGTTCGCAGCTTCATCCTCATTTCCTATTCAATACGTTGAATAATATCTACGCTCTTTGTGAGATTGATTCCAAACGTGCGCAGCAGTCGGTGCATTATCTATCACAGCTGCTTAGATATATTTTGAGTGGTGAGCGATCAGGAGAGGGAGGCAGAATGGTGCCGGTGCAGAAAGAGCATGATTTCATCAAGACATATTTGGCGTTGATCTATCTTCGAATGCGTCCTAATGTCCATGTGATTTATAATGCAGACATCACAGAATTCTCAGATGCACCAGTGTTGACGCTGATATTCACGTCGTTGATTGAAAACGCATTCAAGCATGGAGTCGCTTCAGGCAAAGAGTGTGTGATTGAGTTTGGGTTGACTGCGAAGAGTCAGAATGAGATTCATTTCTTCACGTCGAACCCATATTTCAAGAATCACGAGAGCAACAATCCAGAGAGCGGAATAGGATTGGAGAATCTCCGACGTCGACTTGAAATCGTCTATAAGGATGATTATAAACTTGATATCACCAATGATGGTCAGACGTTCCGCGTTGACTTGACTTTGAATTATACAAACAACAATTACTATTATAAAGTATGACACAGAAATTTAACTGCATAGCTATTGATGATGAGCCATTAGCGCTACAACTTGTGGAGAGCTATATCAGACGCACGCCGTTTCTGAATCTTATCGGCACTTATGGAAGTGCAGAAGAGGCAATGTCTACGATTCAGAATGAGAAGATCGACGTCGCATTTCTTGATATACAGATGCCAGATTTTTCTGGTTTGCAGGTATCTAAGATGCTTTCTCCAGATACAAAAGTTGTCTTTGTCACGGCTCATGATAGATTTGCCATTGAGGGTTATAAGGTAAACGCAGTAGGCTATTTGTTGAAACCGATCTCTTACGATGAGTTTCTCGACGTCGCCATGAAGGTGCAGGGAATGCTTCAAAAAGAGCAGGTGGCAGCAGCTCCTGTAGCCGCAGCACCGTCTCAACCCGAACAGAAAACAATTTTGGTAAAGAGCGATTACAAGATGCTTCAAATTCCGATAAAGGATATCCTTTATATTGAGGGATTGAAAGACTATGTGAAGATTTATCTTGAGAATGAGAAAGATCCGATCGTGTCGCTACTTTGTATGAAGAGCTTGGAATCAAAATTGCCAGAGAATAAATTCTGCCGAGTGCATCGATCATTTATTGTGCAGACATCTAAATGCAAGATAATAGAGAAGGGTAGAATTGTGATTGAGAACAACTCAATTCCTATTTCCGACAGTTATCGCTCGGCGTTCTTCGACAAATTGCAGAATGTCGCAATTGAGGTTTAATATTTCCCGTAGAGGCGCCACATTGTGACGTCTCTACAAATAACTAAATAACAAAAAAATGAAAAAGAAAAAGAATCGTCACGATGGAGTGACAGATGCGGTCAAGGCCATGAGAAAAGGCAACCGTGAAGCAGAGATGGAATTGTTAGGGCCAGGATTCCACAGTAAACATTCAGTCCACAAGTCAGCTAACATCTACACGAGAAAAGAGAAGCACAAGTCTAAAATCAGCAATGATTCTGCTTGTGCTTCTCTTTTTGTGTTGAGGAATCGTAAACTGAAGTGAAAACAGTTTTGGTTCTCCTGATTCTATCTGTTGATTTAAGATTCATCTATCCGTTATCAAAAAAAGATAATTTTGGGGTTTGTAACGTAAAATTTTTTTGTCATTTGTTAAAAATTACAAAATGTTTAGTTTGCAGACAAACCTATTATAAACTGAAAGAAAAAGGTATCGCTTTGTTTTCAATTGTAAACGGTTTGTTTGATAATCGTGTTTTTCCGCTTGAAAAAAGTGTGTTACTCGGCATAGAAGTCGACAAAATGAAAGAAAAATACTTCTTTTTTTGCTTGCAAGACTAAAAATTCTTTAGCATTTTTGTTGTTGAATATTGTGCATATTCGTGCTTTGTCGGCTTTTTCGTAAGGAAATGGTCTGAAAAGTGATGTGATATAACTATAAAATGATATTAAAAAAAGACATAGTAATGATTTGCGACGTGAAGGCATGCGTGTGTGCTGGGCAGCTAAGCTCAGTGCAGTCGTTCGTATATTCGTCTGTGTGTGGGTCATACGATGTCAAGTTTAATAATAGTGATGAGGCTATGATAAATCAAATTGTTGATTTGTTGTAGTCTTTTTTTATGTTGAATAAATAATAATAAACAATAATAAACAATGGGTTCAAGTGAAATCTTTGTAGTCGTTATGATCACTGCCATTATAATGGTACTTGCTGCCGTTATCATTGGCAAACTACTAGCGCCAAAGAGTACAAATGCACAGAAGGGAGAGCCATACGAGTGTGGTATTCCGACCCGAGGCACATCATGGTTGCAGTTCAAACCAGGTTACTACCTATTTGCACTGTTGTTCCTTATGTTTGATGTGGAGACAGTAATGTTGTTCCCATGGGCAGCAATTACTAAGACTCTCGGACCGAACGGAATATTTGCCGTTTTGTTCTTCTTGTTGATTCTTGTGCTTGGTTTGGCTTATGCTTGGAAGAAAGGAGCGTTGGAATGGAAGTAAAAGACATTAA
>DCIP01000148.1 GCA_002317115.1 Candidatus Scybalocola fimicaballi | reverse complement strand
AACCGTCCAGTAGCCATAACGGTTTCGATATTTATAGATCAACGAGAACGACAATATCATAGCCAACGTTTCCGCCACAAGCACAGCCCACCATATATATTCTATGCCAAACAAGAACGGAAGCAGCAACACACAACCGCTTTCAAACACCAACGTTCTAGCCATAGAAATAAGTGCAGACACGGGACCATTGTTCAACGCAGTGAAAAATTCCGACGCGAAGATATTGACTCCCGTCACAATAAAATGAAGCGAATAGATTCTGAATGCCAGAACCGTCAGTTCAAGCAGATCCTTATCGTAACCAACGAAGACAACTGAAAGTGGTCGAGCCAAAACCTGTGCCAAGAGAGCGATGACAATACCTCCCGTCACCACAATCGTCAAACTCTTTTTAAGCAGATTACGCATCTCCCTTTTATTAGCGGCACCGTAATGATAACTTACCACTGGAGAGACTCCGATACCATAACCGATGAAGAGAGCCGCGAACGTGAAAGCAAAATAGGAAATCACACCGTAGGCAGCAACACCGTCTTCCCCACTCTGTCTGATCAACTGATACATGTAAAGCATACTCACCAACGACAGAGAGACATTCAAAACAAGTTCAGACAATCCATTTGAGCTTGCCTTCTTCAACACCGACCAATCCCAACTGCAACGTCTGAGCCATTTTCTTTTATAGAAATAGTACAAAGGCACAAGCCATCCAATCAGCATACCTGTCACCGAAGCCCATGCCGCCCCAGCGATTCCCATCTTCAAGAAACCGATAAAGACAACATCGAACACCATATTGCTCACACCAGCGGCAATCGTCACCCACATCGCCAGTTTCGGACGTTCGGCTGCAATCAGGAAAG
The DNA here is from genome assembly GCA_002317115.1 of Candidatus Scybalocola fimicaballi. Classification (GTDB taxonomy): domain Bacteria; phylum Bacteroidota; class Bacteroidia; order Bacteroidales; family Paludibacteraceae; genus UBA1723. The sequence goes on along the minus strand of DCIP01000148.1, from coordinate 6,823 downwards.
GTTGGAAATAGACCTGCATAACGTAGGTTGGCAAGCAAATCAAAAGGATATCTGCGTAGACGACGCAATGTTCAACCATCTCCCCCTCTGCTCCAAGGAAAATCGCAGCGTCACGAGAGAAGAAGAGCCCTAAGCCTCCCAATAGCACAGAGAGTGCCAAGACCGTGTAGGTAAGCAACGAGAACATCTCCTTTGCCTTGTTCTTCTCCCCCTCACCCATCGTCTTAGCAACCAAAGCGCAACCACCTGTGCCAAGCAGGAAACCGATGGATCCCAACACAGCCACAAACGGCCAGATAAGGTTGAGAGCGGCAAAAGGAGTGACGCCTACATAGTTGGATACCATCACTCCATCCACAATACTATAGATTGAGGTGAAGATCACCATCAGCATAGAGGGATAGGTAAAGAGTAAGAGTCGCTTAAAATTAAAATGATCTGATAATTGTATTCTTGACATATATTTCTTTTTATTACGCTCGCCCTACGGGCTCGCGTTGTGGTGGGGCAAGGGCTACCGCCCTTTGCTATCCTAATTGGTGTCACCCATCTATATTATTGAAATCACCAAGTGAGTTCGATGACCTCAAGATCTCGCATTGTGTCTCCGTCGATGACAAGACGGATTAGTGTGCGTACTGTATGCTGACCGTATCTGCCGGCAGCACCAGGATTGACGCAAAGCATTCCAAATTTCTTATCTGCCATCACCTTTAGGATATGGCTATGACCGCAAACAAACAGGCGTGGAGCGGATTGCAAAAACTCCTGACGTATCTTCGGATTATATCTCCCCGGATAGCCACCGATATGGGTAAGAAGCACGTCAACCTCCTCCACTGTGAAACGGAGGATATCTTTACAGTTGAGACGGACATCTCCACCGTCGACATTGCCACGCACGGCTCGCACCATCTTCTTCTCCTTCAGTTTCTCAAGGATCCCGTCGCCGATATCTCCGGCATGCCAAATCTCATCGCAATCCTCAAAATATTTTAAATATCTGTCGTCCCAATAGCCGTGGGTGTCGGATATGATTCCTATTCTCGTTGCCATAATCCGACCGATTAGCTTAGATATGTGTTCTCTATATCAGAGATTTTCTTGATGAATGACGGACGTAATGATCGCACGCCATTTTCAAACTGAACCTTGACCGTATCTCTACCCTGATCTGTGCCAAGCACCTCACCATCTCCGAATATCTCATGACGCACCTTATCTCCCACCTGGAAATAATCACTCTTGACGACGGTGTCGTTGAGCGGACGCGACTGATTATCTTCACCGGCAAGACGCTTAGTGTTTTCCCAAAGCATCGGATCCATCTTACCCTCTGTAACAAACAGATTTCTCTGAATCTCAAGCAAGAATCTCGACGGAAATTTCTCCGACTGAGTTGCGGCATTATAACCCTCACTCTCAGTAAGCATCAACGTTTTCTCTGCACGAGTGATTGCCACGTACATCAAACGTCGCTCCTCCTCTTCCGCAAGATTCTTTCGCTCACGGATAGCACGTAGACTTGGGAATATTCCGTCGCTCAAACCGACAACAAATACGTGAGGGAACTCCAATCCTTTCGATTGATGGATAGTCATAAGTTTCACAGAATCAGTCTCTTTAGTATAATCGGCATTGGTATATAGAGCCACATCCTGCAGATAAGAGACCAACGTAGCACCATCTTCAGCAGTATCCTCGTAATATTTCACCGAGCTGACAAGTTCAAGCACATTCTGCAAACGGTCATCATCACCGTCCATACGAATTTCATCCTTTAAGCCACTCTCCTTCAATACGCTTTCAAGAAGCTGAGAGATTCTCGTATATGGAGCCTTAGCACGCCAGTCGTTCACATTATCAATGAATTTGGCAATCGGTTCCTTCTTAAACGGTTGTTCGTCGCGATGCCAACAAAGAGTTTCGAAAAGTGATTTCTGCTCCTTTTGAGCAAGAGCCTGTAGAGCGGAGACGGTACTCTTTCCCATCTTACGAGCCGGCACATTGCAGATACGTAGGAAAGACAAATCGTCGTCGGCAGCAATCAGACGAAGATAAGAGAGAGCGTCCTTGATCTCCTTACGTTCGAAGAAACGTATGCCACCCCAAATCTGGTAAGGGATGTTATTCTTCATCAGATTCTGCTCTATGAAACGAGATAGATACGAAGCACGGTAAAGCACAGCAAAATCACTGGCTTTAGTCTCATCCTCCTGCATCTTCTTCTTAATCTGCTTCACAATCCATTCAGCCTCCTTCTGTTCAGACGGAGCGTGGAAATGGACAATCGACGGACCAGCCTCACGTTGCGTAAAAAGATCCTTGTCGATACGATTCTTGTTATGCTTGATCACGCTGTTGGCGACGTCGAGGATGCCCGGCGTCGATCGATAATTACGGTTAAGCACGACATCCTTGTCAGCCTTGAATTTCACAAAATAGCCCGGATCAGATCCACGCCATTCATAGATAGCCTGGTCTGGATCACCCACGATAAACAAGTTGCCGCAACCAGCGGAAAGAAGCTCCACAAGATTCCAATCCGTAGTGTTACAATCCTGAGCCTCATCCACCATCACATAGTTGAGTTCCTGCTGCCAATGATCAAGCACCTCTGGAAAAGCATGAAGAATATAGAGAGTGATGTGGACAAGATCATCGAAATCAAGAGCAAACAGTTTGAGCTGCATAGCGATGTATAGTTCAAACTCATCGCGGCAGTTTTCCACGTCGATCTTATTAGCAGTCTGAGTGAGATAAGTCTCAACATATCCCCCCGTCGACTTACGGTTAGAGATACCGGCAAGAAAACTATTGATATTCTTCACGCTCTTATCGACGCCAAGATGTTCAAGCACCTGGTGAGCAATCTGTTTCTGATCCTCCACATCGATGATTGTAAACGACTTAGGGAAACCGATATGGTAGATTTCAGCACGAAGAAACTTCACGCAGAAACCATGGATAGTACATACAAAATCACTGTAGTTACCCTTATCCACAAGTTTGGCTATACGCTGAGTCATCTCCTTAGCAGCTTTATTAGTGAAAGTCAGGCAAAGGATATTAGCAGGGTCAATACCAAGAGCGGAAACAATAAAAGCATATCTTGCAGCAAGAGTCTTAGTTTTGCCGGCACCAGCGCCAGCCACCACACGCACCCTACCCTCAGTGGAGCGTACTGCCTCCTTCTGACTATCGTTTAGATCTTTGAAAACGTCTATATTCATGTGAAAATTCTTTTCCTGATACAAATATATAAATAAATGCGGAATTAAAAATGCGGAATGTGAAATCATTGATTACTACATCCACATACAAACACAACATAATAACGCCAAACAAATAAAAATTCGCTATTTTTTTGAATTATAGAGAATATTGGCCATAAATAATCGAAAAATTTTATAATTTCGTAGAAAATTTGTAATTAACTATTGATTTTTAGTATTGTGAAAACAAGTGTCACAAATAAAAAGCCTTCGGAATGTCAGAACATCACCGATGTTCGCAACGAGATCGACAACATTGATAATGCCATTATCACACTGTTGAGCGAGCGTTTCGAATATGTAAAGGAAGTGGTCAAATACAAAGAGAAGACAGCAGAGGCGATAGATGCATCCGACCGTAAGAAGGCTGTATTTGCCAAGCGTCGCCAATGGGCAGAAGAGAAGGGATTGGATCCAGATGTTATCGAGGACATCTACAAGAAGTTGGTCCAGTACTTCATCAGCGAGGAAATGAAAATAATGAATTTATAATAACGATATGTTTAGAGAAGAACTAAAAGTTTTGGACTGTACTGTTCGCGACGGTGGTTTGATGAACAAGTGGCAGTTTAGCAAGGACTTTGTCAAGGGAGTTTACAACTCATGCGTAGAGGCAGGAGTTGACTATATGGAGATTGGCTACATCAGTAGCGAGGACCAGTTCTCACGTGATGTATACGGACCATGGAAGCTATGTGCTGAGGATGATCTACGTGAGATCGTTGGAGACAATAACACAAACACAAAGCTATCTGTTATGGCTGACATAGGCCGTATCAAGTTTGACGATATCCGTCCAAAGTCTGAGAGCGTAGTAGACATGTTCCGTGTAGCATGTTACGACTACCAGATTGACAAGGCAATCGAGTTGGCACACCACGTGATCGACAAGGGATACGAAGCAACAATCAACTTGATGGCAGTATCAAAGGTTACAGAGCGTAAGTTGGATGAGGTATTGGCAGACGTTGCAAAATCAAGAGTAGGAACATTCTACTTGGTAGATAGCTTCGGAAGCTTGTATTCAGAGGATATCCACCACTTGGTAAGCAAGTATATCGAGGCTCTTCCTGGCAAGACAATCGGATTCCACGGACACAACAACCAGCAGTTGGCATTCGCTAACACAATCGAGTGTATCATCGGTGGTGCAAACATGTTGGACGCAACAATGTTGGGAATCGGACGTGGTGCAGGTAACTGTCCAATGGAGTTGTTGATCTCATTCTTGAAGAATCCTAAGTACAAGTTGAAGCCAATCCTTAAGGTTATCCAGGAGCAGGTTAAGCCACTTCAGAAGGAGATCGACTGGGGTTACTTCATGCCATACATGATCACTGGTTCACAGAACGACCACCCACGTTCAGCAATGGCTTGGATGGACAGCGACCAGAAGGACGACTACGTAGCTTACTACGAGTCAGTAATGGCTGGAAAAGAGGTATAATATACCAATTTCTTTATAATACAAAGACGCCGCATGAAAATGAGGCGTCTTTTTTTGTTATAAATTACACATCTATCCACATTTGCCTTAATCACAAAAAATTCATAATTTTGCGCCATCAAAACCGTCACAGAATCAAATGAAAAGAAACGCATTCAGAATATTAGCACAGATAGGATTCATTCTTTCAGTGGTCGGATTCATACTCTGCGTTTACGACTACGACCGTTACCTGCTGCTTATTTCCCTCCTCATACTTGGAGTGACGCTTGACGCAATGACAAGAAATGAGTATCTGCATGCGGCTTTTATCTCCGCAATCATCGGAATCATAATCGGTTACCATCTTTTTTCTCCGTCAATCATGCTTCCGTCAGTGGTGTTGTGCGGAATCTACGGAGGTCTTGTGATAGGCCTGCATCTGCAAGACGACAACGAGAAAAAACATTATTTTGAACATCTGAAATATCTCGACGACTCTGCCAACAACGCCAACGCTTACAGTGTCGGTATCCCATTCTTGTTCAGCATGGTGGTAAGAAGTGACGGAGACATCACCGAAAGCGAGCGAGAGAAAGTGTTTGACTTCTTCAAAAGAAAATTTCCAAAGGAATGTTTTGAGATGAACAACACATTCAAACTTACACTCGGATATCATGCTACCGATTATAAAAAATATTGTGCGACGGTGCTTGCCTATGCAGACAAAGTCGACGAAAATTTTCCACTCGATCTGTACTACGCTTTATATGATATAGCGTCAGACGACGGTGCAATGGTGCCAGAAGAGGCAGAAAAAATGCGTCAGATTGGCAAAACATTGAGAATCGGGGACGAGATTATCCGTCAGATGGAGGCGGCTCATGGAATGAGAGTATTGAAGATTGACAAAGAGGTGTCGAAAGCAGAATTACGAAAGAAGGCTCTGCAGACATTAGGTTTGGAAGAAGGTGCGGACGACTACTCTATCAAATTGGCATACAACACATTAGTACAGAAATGTCATCCACATAGGATGAAAGGTAAATCGTCGACAGAAACAAACGAACTGCTAAAACAGTTTGAGCAGATCCAAACGAGCTATGATATTCTGTTTATGCAGAAATAAGTTTAGAGCTTAAAGCTTAGAGTTTAGAGGATTTTCTACAATAGACATTTTACAAAAAATTGCGTTTTTGCGAATAATGCATTAAATTTGCAATATCTTATTAAATAAGGTCAAAAGATGAGTGAAAAGACAATCAAAATAGCAGGTAAAACGTTTGCACCGATGATCAGTGCCGCCGAATTGCAAGCTCGTGTCAATGAGCTTGGAGCGACGATATGGCGTGAGAATGCGTCTGACAATCCGCTTTTTATAGTGATGCTTTCTGGAGCTTACGTGTTTGCCGCCGATTTGTTGCGCACTATCCCAACTGCCGTCGACATGGCATTCGTGAAGTACTCATCTTATGAAGGCACACAAAGCACAGGTTCTCTAAAACGTGAAATTGGTCTGCCAGACAGCATAAAGGGCAGAACTTGCATTGTGGTGGAGGACATCATCGACTCAGGCGTCACAATGAAGCAGTTTGCGGCCGACCTTAAAGATAAGGGCGCAGCAAACGTAAAAATCGCCAGCCTACTCGTCAAGCCAGAAAATAATAAGACAGACATTAAGGCCGACTATTTCGGATTCGAGATTTCCAAAGAGTTTGTGATCGGCTACGGATTGGATTTCGACGGTAATGCAAGAAATCTTGATTCAATATACAAATGCATTGATTAATTAGAATATAAACGAATTTTAAACAAATAAAGATGAAAAACGTAGTGATTTTCGGAGCTCCAGGTTCAGGAAAGGGAACACAGAGCGAACTTATCATCAAGGAGTTTGGTTTGGCTCACATCTCAACAGGTGATGTACTAAGAGCTAACATCGCAAATGGCACAGAGCTTGGTAAGACAGCAAAGCAATACATGGACAACGGTCAGTTGGTTCCAGACAGCCTAATCATCGACATTCTTGCTTCTACTCTTGACAGCAAAGGTAAGAACATCCCAGGTGTTATCTTCGACGGATTCCCTCGTACAATTGCTCAGGCAGAGGCTCTTAACGCAA
>DCIP01000030.1 GCA_002317115.1 Candidatus Scybalocola fimicaballi | reverse complement strand
TTCTTGATAAAGATGATGTAATGCCTCAATTAGAACCAACTAAAGCATTTGTCAAGAAAATTGCAGATATAATAGAAAACAAGCAAAAAATATGATTGTTTGTTTTCCTCCTTCAAAATTTCAAATAAAATTCCTTCGTCAACTTTATATAATCTTCTGTATATTGGTGACGAACGTCAGTCTCTATAGTGAGTTCATTAATTTCGCATTCCGCATTTTGCATTCCGCATTTCACAAACTCTCCCACTGTTCTCTTGGCTTCGGCTCCTGGTTTGGGATAAACCAACGTCTTCTTTCTTAAATATAATCCGTACTGCTCGGCGATCTTCTCAAACTTATCATGTGCGTCGGTTGGCAGGATAATGGATAACGATCCGTCGTCGCTCAGCAACGTCGACACGGATGATGCCAACTCTGTGAATGGCAAACTGTCGGTATGTCTTGCCAATGTTCTGCTTGCTTTAGGTGCTTTTAAGCTGTCCTCAAAATATGGAGGATTTGTGATTATCTTGTCGAATGTAGACGGTACTGTTGCTATGAACTCCTGCAATGATTTCCCTACGATCGTGATTCTGCCAGACCATTTGGAAGCCTCAACATTCTGCGTCGCTCCACGCACAGCATCTTCATCTATGTCTATCCCTACAATCTCCGCCGACTCATTTCTTTGAGCCGTCATCAAACACAACAATCCTGTGCCGCAACCGATGTCGAGCACTCTCTTGGCATTCTCCACCTCTGCCACTGCACCAAGAGTAACGCCATCTGTGCCGACTTTCATCGCACATAGAGACTGGTCTATAGTGAATTGCTTAAATTGAAATATATGGTTTGGCATATTATTAACGATAACGAAAACGATAACGAAAAATAAGGGCAAGCATAAAGCCCGCCCTCTTATCTTACAATTGTCCTAATTTCACAAGTGTCGCACAACGCTTGGTGTCGAGACTAAACTCTCCTCTTTGAATCCAGCCGTAGTAGCCGGGATCTGTTTCGAAGACTTCTTTTAGTTTCTTGCCTTTGTGCTTTCCGAAATTAACAATCACCTCATCTTTGTCGTTGAAAATGAATCGTCCCTCAAAATCAACAACTCTCTTCTGAGTAGTGAATTTAGAAAGCCACTTGATATCGTTCTCCAAATCTGGGTATCTGTCGAGCTGAGCCTGTAGCACTTCGTATGTGGCTTTTGTGTCGGCCATGGCTCCGTGAGCTCCAACCAACTCTTGTCCACAGTAGAATTTATATGCAGCCGATAGTGTACGAGCCTCCATCTTATGGAAGATAGTCTGAACATCCACCAAATTATGCTTGCGGATATTCAAATCAATGTCACAACGCAACATCTCCTCCACCAACATCGGAATATCAAACTTATTGGAGTTGTAGCCTGCGATATCACAACCCTTAAAATCTTCGGCAATCTGCTTAGCCACATCCTTAAACTTAGGGCAGTCTGCGACATCCTCGTCTTTGATATGGTGAATAGCTGAAGATTTTGCTGGGATAGACATTTCCGGATTGATACGTATCGTCTTCTGCTCCTCCATTCCATTCGGATGAATCTTCAAATATGAAATCTCGACGATTCTATCCTTTGCTATATCCAATCCCGTCGACTCCAAATCAAAGAAAATCAACGGCTTGGTCAAATTCAATTTCATGCGACGCGAATTTATAGAGTTGTCATTGGCATTACCAAGCAAAGCATCTCGTAGTTCTGCTGCTCATCTCCATCCTCAGATGCGTTGAACAATGGCTCAACCACAACACCTCGGTATGGGCTCTCAATCTTCATCACTACATCCGATGTCTCCATGTATGAGCAGAAGTTTGTGATAGACTCTGTCTTGAATGTCATCTCAAATGGCTCACCACTGTATGCGCAAACAACCTCTTCAGTTGCGGCTGTACCGAAATCAAGACTCTGTGCTGATACCACAATCTGGTTTTCACGCACGTCGAACTTAACTCCCTTATTAGACTGCTCTGCGAATGGTTCGATATGACGAACAGCAGAGATCAATGAGTTACGGTCGATAACCAACTCCTTGTTCCACTGAATTGAGATAGCATTCTTATAATTAGGGAAGTTTCCTTCAATCTGGCGGCAAACCAAAGTAAAGTCGTTAAGTTCAAACAAGATATTCTTTGAATCCCAAGAGACAACGACATCCTCACCCTCTTTTCCAAGAATCGACTTCAACAGTTTAGCCACATTGGCAGGTAGGATTACCGAACAGTTGCCAGAAGCCTCAACAATCGAACACTTCACCTGAGAAAGGTGGAACATATCTGTTGCGACGAAAGTCACCTTGTTTTCTGCAGAATCAATATCAAGGAAGATACCCATCATTGTAGGACGAAGGATATCTGTGCTGACTGCGAAGATAGTGTGAGAGATTCCTGTTGAAAGTGTCTGTGCCTGCATGCGGACATTGTTTGTGCTGCTTGCATCCAAAGAAGTCAACTTTGGATAAGCCTCTCCGTCCACACCATTATACTCAGCCTTCCACGAACCAGAAGTCAACTTAACAGCATAAGTGTTCATATCGATATCAAAATCGACGCTTCTGCCGTGAAGCACTTTGAATGTATCCAACAAAAGTTTTGCTGGCAACGCAATCATTCCCGAACCATCAACGTTATCCACATCCATTCTTGTAGCCATGGATGTCTCACCGTCTGAGGCTGTCAACTCTAAGGTATTATCGGTCAAATTAAAAAGGAAATTATCGAGAATTGGTAACGCCGTCTTTGAAGCCATCACACGGCTTGTTGCTGTAAGACGAGACATCAACTCGTCGCTATTCACTGAAAATCTCATATACTTTGTTTTGATTTAAATATTTTTCCCAAAAGTAGTGAAAAATCCCTACTCTATCGTTATTAAATATTCTTTTTATTTTCGTTTGGGCAAACACAAGGGATTGCCCCTACATTTTCGTTTTCGTTTTCGTCAACGTTAACGTCAACGTCAACGTCAAACACTCACCGCTCCCTTGATTGGCGGATGACATTCGTAGTCTGACAAAACGATATCGTCGGCTGTGAACTCAAAGATATCCTTCACGTTTGGATTCAACGTGATCTTTGAAAGATGCAATGGCTCACGTGTCAACTGCAACTTCACCTGCTCGATATGGTTGTTGTAGATATGTGTGTCTCCAAATGTGTGGATGAAATCACCAGCCTCCAAACCAGTCACTTGGGCCATCATCAATAGAAGCAACGAGTAGCTTGCGATATTGAACGGCACTCCCAAGAATAGGTCGGCGCTTCTCTGGTAAAGTTGCAAACTCAATTTGCCATCAGCGACGTAAAACTGGAAGAAACAGTGGCATGGAGGAAGATTCATATTGTTGATATCTGCCACATTCCACGCTGACACAATGATTCTGCGTGAGTTAGGATTATTCTTTAGTGTCTCGACAACCTCCTTGATTTGGTCGATATGTCCGCCATTATAGTCGGGCCAGCTTCTCCACTGATAGCCATACACATGTCCAAGTCCACCGTCGGGATCAGCCCACTCATCCCAAATATGCACATTATTGTCGACAAGATACTTGATGTTGGTGTCTCCCTTCAAAAACCATAGCAACTCGTGCAACACTCCTTTGAAATAAACCTTCTTTGTTGTCACCAATGGGAATCCGTCTTTCATAGAAAAACGTAATTGGTGGCCGAATGTGCTTATTGTGCCTGTGCCAGTACGGTCGCCCTTCTGAACGCCCTCGTCCAACACCTTCTGCAATAAATCCAAATATTGTTTCATCTTCTTGTCTTCCTTAATACATATTATAAGTAGTCTTCAACACACGGAACTCAGTACGACGATTGATCTTGTTGGCAATCTCCTGATCCTCCTTAGATAGTGCGTCGATAAACTCTTCATTCAACTCATCATTCTCCTTCAAGAATGAATATTGCTTAGCCAAATTCTTGTCTGCAACAACTGGCTTTGTCTTTCCATATCCCTTTGCAGTAAGACGTGGGGCTTCGATACCTCCTTTGATTAGATAGTTGACTACGCTCTGGGCACGCTCGCCAGACAACGCAAGGTTGCCATCCGCACTACCCACCTTATCAGTATGGGCACCGATCTCGATTGTGATATTCGGATTATCCTTGAGCAGTTTCACCAACTTATCCAACGACTTTGACGACTCTGCAGTCAATGTTGCCTTACCAAACTCGAAGAAGATATTGTCCAAGCCAACTGGTTTTGATACAGATGCCAACGAGAATGGCACATCAAATGTCTTTGAATCCTCAAGGCCAACAGTGTTGACTGCATTCTTCTCGTTCAAGTAGCCACGACAGTTGCCAAGCATGACGTATTCCACTCCCGGTTTGATTTCAAACGAGTATGAACCGTCGTTCTTTGTCTTGATCTTCACATTGGTGCCGTCTGTTCCGACGATTCTGACATTCGCGTCGCCAAGAGCCTCACCATCTGTATTCTTAACCTTTCCTGAGATAATATATCTGATTGGAGGAGCCACGAAAGTATAGATTTTATCGTAACCTTTCTGCTCACCACGGTTGCTTGAGAAAGCACCCTGCTCAGCACCAGCCACGAACGAGATACCGAAATCATCTCCATTAGAGTTGATTGGAGCTCCCATGTTCTCAACTATCCACTTCTTTGCAGTGTCCTCTTTCGCACGGAAGATATCCAATCCTCCGAATCCCTCATGACCTTCAGATGAGAAATATAGAGTGGAGTCTTCACGGACAAAAGGATACATCTCATCCTTGTCTGTATTGATATCCGGACCAAGATTCTCTGCAGCACCGTAAGTCTCACCCATCTTCATACATCTCCAGATGTCCTTTCCTCCGAAACCACCTGGCATATCAGAAACGAAGTATAGCCAATTACCATCAGGCGACAACGCCGGATGAGCCACAGTGACCGAGCTATCCTTCAACACCATAACACGTGTAGCCTTACCCCATTTTCCACTCTGACGCTGCGACATCCATATCTCACCACCGTGAGTCTCGCCCTTAACGTAACGACAACGAGTGAAAAGCATAGTTTTTCCATCAGCAGAAAACGCTGGGCTACCCTCGTCGTCCTCAGTATTGATATCAGAATCAACAAGTTCAAGATTATCCCACTTGCCTACAGCATTCTTTTTTGCAAAATAGATATCTCCGTTTGGAGTACCAGTGATGTTGCTCACCTTATGTGCTGTCTGCTTATTGTCGCGCGACGACGCAAAATAGACGATAGTGCTGTCGCCTCCAGGATAACGTGGGCTGCTCTCACTCTTCTTGCTATTGAAAAACGGATCCTTGAAAATCTCATAACGCTTCTTGCTATTCTCCCACTCTGCAATCTTCAAAGCCGAAAGTTTACCGTTCATAGCAGCCAATGAGTTTGGATCATGCTTCAAGTAGACATCGTACATCTCAGCCGCCTCCTTGTTTTTCTTCTGCTTACGAAGCACATCGGCGTAAAGCAGATAAGAAGTAGTGTCGGCATACTTGTATCGCACACAGTTTGCCAACATTCTCTCCGCCTTATCGGTCTCTCCAAACTTATTATAGCAATCACCCAATCGGTAAGCCACATAACCTTTAGTCTGCTTCTCCGCCAATTTCACACGTGAATAGGCAGTCTTGTAGATGCTCGCAGCCTTATGGTACTCACCAATCTCATATTTCTTGTCAGCCTTACGTATCTTCTTATTCACCGAACAAGAAGAGATAGCCAACAAGAAAAGTGAAGCTATAAAACAAATTGAATAGTTGCTTATCTTCATATTTAAAATCTTACGTAGTCGACAAACGAATAGTTGAAATCATTCTTCTCATCCGCCTCGTGACTCTCTCTGTTCACTTCCATCCACTCCATCGGATTTAGTTCAGGGAAGAAAGTGTCGCCATCAGTAATCTCTGCTTCCACCTCTGTCAAGCAAACTTTCTTTGCGTATGGCAAAAACTGCTTATAGATCTCACCACCACCGAGGATGAAAACCTCACCGTCGAGAGAAGCATCATTGAGAATATCCTCCACACTTTTCACAACGTCGCATCCCTCTATCTTATCAACGGAACGAGTGATAACAATATTGCGTCGACCTGGCAACGGACGACCAATAGAATCGAAGGTACGTCGGCCCATAACGATAGGATGACCTGTTGTCAATGCCTTAAAACGCTTCAAATCAGCAGATAAGTGCCAAGGAATGCCACCGTCTCTACCAATCACGTGATTCTTGCTTGTCGCTACTATAATTGAAATTTCCATCTAAATCTTAATTAATGAATGCTATTCGCACTATAAGTTTACAAATTTACACAATATATTGGGGATAGGCGAATTTTATGAAAGGAGATTATCAACAAAATTTTTCATCTAACATCCACTCCCACACTGGCACTATCTCAATCTTCATTCCACCGACAACATGCGTCTTCAAGATAACTGACATAATCTATCATGGTGTTCGTCTGTACCTTTTCCTCTAACGATGAAACTAAAATTTTTATGCTTTACAAAGCATAAAAATATGCTAATTTTATGCTCCATAAGACACAAAAGTTTAAAATCAAAAAAATCTCCCACCTTCTGGTGAGAGATTCTCATTAAATCAAAACGAATTTCAATTATTTCTCCAAGCATGCGTCCAACTCAGCAATGATCTTCTCCTTATCCATCTTCTGTCCGATGAACACGATCTTCTGCATCTTGTCGCCATACTTCTCATCCCAGTCGTTCAAGATCTCTGGATTCTCCGCCAAGATCTCTTTCAACTCTTCCTCAGGGGCTGTGCAGAACCACTGTCCTGCCTCAGTGACTTTCTTCTGAACTCCAGCCTGCTCAAACAAATATGACATCTCTGGATTAACGTTGAAGTAGCAGACTCCCTTAGTACGGATAATATTCTTTGCCCACTTCTTCGACACGAACGCCTCGAATTTGTCAAGGTTGAATGCAGGTCGACGATAGTAGACGAATGTGCCGATGCCATATTCCTCTACCTCCCCTCCGTCGTGGTGGTGATGGTGGTGGCAGCAACAGTGTGGATCATCACACTCCTTGCCATCTTCGTGGTGATGATGGTGGTGATGCTCACACTCATGATCATCGTCATCATGGTCATGATCGTGGTGATGGCAATGACACTCGTGATCATCATCGTCGTCATGATGGTGATGGTGGTGACAATGATGCTCATGGTCTTCGTCTTCGTTTTCGTCATGATGATGGTGATGACCTTCTGCGTCAGCCTTCTCCTCCTCTGTCAACGGACGCTCCAACTCCTTGATCCACCCTGCTGAGATAGCAGCCTTCTCCATCTGGAATCTTCCTGTGTTGATGATCTTATCCAAGTCGACATCGGCATAATCACACTCGATAATCTCTGCGTATGGCTGAAGTGTCTTGATAATCTCCTTGATACGTGCAAGTTCTGATTTCTCAACCTCTGAAGCCTTGTTAAGCAAGATGATATTACAGAACTCAATCTGCTGAATCACAAGGTTTTCAATATCCTCTTCATCAAGGCTCTTGCTCTTCAACGCGTCGCCACACTCAAACTCGCTCTGCAAACGAAGCACGTCAACCACAGTCACGATGCTATCCAAGAAACAAGCTTCTTTACCAGTGTACTTGCTGCTCATCTGCTGAAGAGAAACAAGTGTCTGAGCGATTGGAACTGGCTCACATACGCCACTTGCCTCAATCACAATATAGTCAAACTTCTTCTGCTGAAGAATCTCGTTGATCTGCTCTACCAAATCCATCTTCAATGTGCAGCAGATACATCCGTTCTGCAATGCAACAAGGCTGTCGTCCTTCTTGTCGACGATACCACCCTTCTGGATCAAGTCGGCATCAATATTAACCTCGCCAATGTCGTTTACGACAACTGCGAATTTGATACCACGTTTGTTAGACAATATATGGTTTACCAAAGTTGTCTTTCCGCTACCTAGGTAACCAGTAAGTAGCAATACCGGTGTTGATTTTGCTTCCATATTATCTTATTAATTTAGTCTTTTCTTTATTTCGTCTGCCGACATGCTCGTGATGATTGGTTTGCAGTCTGGCGTATAATTATAATTATCACATGCAAAAAGAGCTTCACACAAATGTTTGATTTCCACTGTGCTCATCTCTTTACCGTAGCGTATAGCCTGGCTTTCCGCCATACTCTGCGCCACCTTGTCGTTCATCATGAAATCCTCCTCTATCTCTCCTTCTGAGATCGACGTGATGATTTCCAACAACGACGCCACATTATCTTCGTTGGTCTTATCCGCTGGCACTCCACGTATCTCATAAACGTCTCGAGTGATAAGCTGAAGATCGTAGCCAAGATTATTCAACTGTGGCATGATATCCTCCACCGTCGCCGCTTGCGCAGCCGAAAGCTCAAGTGTCTGACGGAACATCACTTTCTGCGACGGAATTGGAGAATCCTTCAATTCAGTCAGGAATTTCTCGTAAAGCACACGTATATGAGCTCTACGCTGGTCGATATACATGACATTATCTCCAGCCGCAGCCACAATATAACGTCCTGCAATCTGGAAACAACTGCTGATCTCTGGCTTCAAATCCTTTGAATCCAATAACGATCCGTTATATCCATTATTGATGGAATATCCATCTTTAATATCTAAAGTAGACGGAATGTCTTGATAGTCACCTGCTTTACTTCCGGTTGGAATCTCAGGCGCGGCATTCTCAAAATAGTCGTAAATATTGCCGAACGTTGATTCGTTGGGATTCGGATTGAATGGTTTATAACTGTTTCCTCCTCCTGAATATCCACCTCCTGAATGGCTCTTGCTTGGAGCCGATGACGAACCGAATGCCTTGAATGGATCAAACTCCGTATCTATATTCAAATCAGGAATCTCCGTTGTTGCCTTCTCAAAACCAGGGACATACGCCTCGTTGATGTTGATATCAAAATCCATTGTCGGGAAGATATTACTTTTTCCCAACGACTCACGGACTACAGCAGTCAACACTTTATAAAGATCCTGCTCGTCAGCAAACTTGATTTCTGTCTTCGTAGGGTGGACGTTGACATCAATCTGATGCGGATCGACGTCGAAATATATGAAGAAACTTGGAGATGTACCGTCGTGAAGCAAACGATCGTA
>DCIP01000174.1 GCA_002317115.1 Candidatus Scybalocola fimicaballi | reverse complement strand
GACATGATCACTCCTAAGAAGGCAACATTCGCGTTGACTTTGATGTTCTACAGCGACAGAGCAAAAACATATTACGCATCAGCAAAGACAACAGTTGAGGTTAACTATTTGGAGAAGGCAGGTGCAAACATCTCACCAGAGACATACGTAGTAAAGGATTGGTCAGAGAATTTGACTGATATTTATGTAGGAAAGCAGGATGCTGCTAAGCCAGGTGTTGTTAAGCTAGACAACTCAATGAAGGAGTTCTTGGATCTTATGCGTTTGACAGAGAGCACAACAAAGATGGATCCATCACAGCGTGGTTACAACTACCGTCTACGTAACATCTTCACTAACGCTGATAAGATCGACGTAGTAAAGTCTGAGATCGTTTCAGTCGACTGGAACGAGAACGATTACGACTTCCTTGTATATGAGGTAACTAAGCGTAAGGAGGCAAACGCACTTATGGCAAAGGGTGACTCTACAAAGGCAGACGAGGTTTACTTCGCTAACAGAAAGTACGAGCCAATCATCAGTGTAAAGTCTCCAAACTACTGGAAGACAACTGGTACTTCATGCGAGACATTCGACAAGGCTATCAGCACAGCAGACGCTTACTACAAGAAGAAGCAGTGGAATGAGGCAGGTATTTACTACAACCTAGCTTACGAGTATGATTCAACAATGGCATACCCTAAGCAGCAGGCAATCAAGATCCAGCAGTACATCGACTACAAGAACAACCGTAATGTAACAGGTCTAATCGACATGGTTTACGTTGAGGGTAACCACGAGGTTAAGAGCTTCTATATTGGTAAGACAGAGATCACTCAGAGCCAGTGGGCACGTGTAATGGGAACAAACCCATCTAACTTCAAGGGTTGTAGAACTTGTCCAGTTGAGAACGTATCTTGGAACGAGGTTCAGACATTCATCAAGAAGCTAAACGAGCAGACAGGTCTTAAGTATCGTTTGATGAGCGAGAAAGAGTGGGAGTACGCAGCAAAGGGCGGAAAGAACGGATCTAAGTCAGCATTCGCAGGTGGTGACAACATCACTGAGGTTTCATGGAACGCATACAACGCAGAGCAGTCTACACATGGTGTAGGTGAGAAGGCTCCAAATGAGCTTGGAATCTACGATATGACAGGTAACGTAGCAGAGTGGGTAAACAACCAGTACGACAAGGTGACTCGTTTCGCTAAGGGTGGTTCGTTTGCAGACGAGGCTTCAAACTGTGCAATCGACGCTAAAGAGAAGTTAAAACCAGAATACAAGAGCAACAGTGTAGGTTTCCGTATCTGCCAGGATGAATAAAAATAGAGAAGTAAAATGAAAAGAGCATTATATCTACTGCTTGCAAGCAGTCTAAGTTTTTCTGCATTCGCACAGAACAACAACGATGCAAAGGCACGTGACCTTTATCCAAAGGCAATAGACCTATTCAACGCTAAGGATTACAAAGCAACTATCAACAAGCTTAATGAGATCGACAAGTTGTTAGGTAAGAGCAATGCCCGTACAAATTACCTTCGTACAAAGGCAACTTACGCACAGAACGACTACAACGCAGCTCAGAACGCTTGTAAGGCATATTTCGAGTCGATGCCTAAGCATGACAAGGGATACTCTGAGATGGCAGAGATCAAAGAGAGTCTAATGGCATATTTCCAGGCACAGCAGAAGAAGAGACAGGAAGACGCTGCTGCTTGGGAGGCTCAGGAGGCTGACAGAAAAGCACGCGAGGCAGCTGAGGAGGCTTCACGTCAGGCACAGATGAAGGCTGCTGCTGAAAGAAGAGCAGCTTACCAGTCTGAACTTGATGCACAGGACAAGCGTGAGGCTGAGTCTTACGCTAACGCACAGAAGACAGGAACAAAGCAGGCATACCAGGATTTCATCTACGAGTTCCCTTACGGCAAGAAGGTTGCTGATGCTAAGAGAGAGATGAACAAGAAGTGGCCAGCACCTGTTCGTACACTTAAGAACGGCAAGTACGGTTACACTAAGGACGGTAAGTTTGTTGTAAAACCAAAGTATGAGTACGCTACTGACTTCAACGACGGTTTGGCTCGTGTAGGTAAGGATGGCAAGTACGGTTATGTAAATGAGAATGGCGACGAAATCGTTCCATTGCAGTACACAGCCGCTTCTTCATTCAGCTACGGTGTGGCAGCTGTTAAGGATCAGAACGGTGACGCATTCTTCATCCTACCTTCAGGTGCACGTCTTCAGGACGCTACTTACCTTGACACTAAGAGCTTCAAGGAAGGTTTGGCTGCAGCTCAGGATGAGAACTACCTATACGGATTCGTTGATCCAAAGGGTAAGTTGGTTGTTCAGCACAAGTACAACACAGTTGGTTGGTACAACGAGGGTATCTGTGCAGTTGGTAAGAATGTAAACGGTAAGACTCTTTACGGTTACATCGACAACAAGGGCAATCAGTTGTGTGATTTCATCTACGACGAGGCTAAGGACTTCCAGGGTGGTGTCGCTCGTGTTAAGACAAATGGAAAGTACGGTCTTGTTGATAGATTCGGTTCACCAATCACTTGCTGCGACTACGACTATATCTCAGAGTTCAAGGCTGATGGTTATGCATTGGCTAAGCGTTCTAACCTTGAGGTTTACATCGACAAAGAAGGTCAGTTGTGGGCTAAGGTTAACGGCAAGTACGTAACTGTGAAATTCTAAAATTCTCATATCTTTTATTTTTTAAGTTGGTAATCCCAAGTCGACGAACGTCGGCTTGGGATTTTTATTATTCTCGTCCGCACAGATAGTCCAAAGCACAACAATAAGTGCACAAACGTAAAAATCGCCCTATTTTTACGAATTTGTTTCAAAAAATCAATACACAACCATTATTTTTGCACCAGTTTTCATTTACAATTAAATTTATAATAGTGTCAACGAGAGTAAAAATATTCTTAACTTTATTGTTCATTGCAATCACGAACTCGCTTTTCAGTCGTGAGATTGCGATACACATCGTTGACAAAAACGGCTCCTCTCCAATCTACGGAGCCTATTTCTCCTACTCTACCGACGAACTTCCATCTAAAGAGTCGAATACAAATAAAGTCAAGACTGAGATGACCGACTCTCATGGAAATGCGAATATCAATGTCGACGGTACAATTTTCTACGAAGTTTCATTCGTAGGATATAGGACAAAGTCAGGATCTATACCGGCGTCGCAAAGCAAAATCACAATCGTACTTGAAGAAGACGAGACCATGTTGGAAGACGTGTATGTCGAAGGCAAAATCGACGAGCGTCCTATTAAACTATCTGCAGTGACGACGCAAGTAATGTCAGCTGAGAGATTGGTGGAGACAGGACACGGTTCGCTTCAGCAAGCATTGCAACATGAGACTCCAGGCCTCAACATACAGAAAGTGGGATTCGGCAACGAAATGTCGATGCAAGGTTTGGATGCCAGACATGTGTTGTTCCTGATGGATGGAGAACGTATGACCGGCGACATGGCAGGAAACCTCGACTATGAAAGATTCAACCTCCATGCCATCGAACGAGTGGAGATAGTCAAAGGAGCAAGCAGCACACTCTACGGATCACGTGCGGCTGGAGCCGTAATCAACCTCATCACTAAGAAGACAACCAAACCGTTTGAGATATCTGCCGGAGCCAGATACGGTATGATGAACGAAAGAAACTACGACAATCCGTCGACTAAGGACTACATGTATATGTATGAGAAAAACGTCGACAAACCTAATCTTCAGGGATGGTTGTCGGCAGGATTCCACCGTAAAAAATTCACAGGCCAGACTGATTTATGGTATGGCTCTACGGATGCATTCAATCTATACCAGGATAGCAACGACGAAAAGCTTTACACACAGGAAGCCAATGAAGGCATCTTGACAAAAGACACTATGGTCATTGCACAGAATATGCGTCCACCGTTGGGAATCGAAGGCAACCAACATGTGTCGGCCAGTCAGAAACTGTATTTTGATTTCACAAAGAATGTGGAAATCCAGCTCTACGGAACATATTTCCACATGAACACCTACGATATGCTTAAAGACCTCGTCTACACATTCTCAAACGACATGATGTGTGGAGCGAAAGCAAAAGTGAATATCAAGGATTTGTTTACAATCGAAGCCAAAATCCACAACGATTTCTACAACAGATCGAAAAGACATGAGCGTCGAGACGAAATCAACAAAGTATATGAAAGCAGAATCTTCCAGCCTAAGTTTATTTTGTCGAGCAAGCATTTCAAACGTCACAATCTGATAGCAGGTTGGGAATATATCAGCGACGACCTTACAAGCGACAGATTCATCTACAACACAATGGCGACAAGAAGTTTGCGTGAGACAGAGATCTACGCTCAAGATGAGTGGCAGGCAAACGACAAATGGATGCTGTCATTAGGCATGAGAGGCAATCACTCAAAAGCCATCATGAGACATCGTAGATTTCAGACGATGCCAAAGTTTGCGGTAAAGCACAACTTCACTGAAGAGTTTTGCATGCGAGCCAACTACTCTATCAACTACCGTAACCCATCCATCAAAGAGTTGTTCTTCAACTGGGATAACCTTGGAATGTTCCAGATCAAAGGAAATGAGGACTTAGTTCCAGAAAAGAGCCAATATATCTCACTTGGTGGAGAGTTCACAAACGACAAATTATTCTTGTCTGCAACAGCATACACCAATATTTTCCGCGACAAAATAGAAGGAATATGGAGAGTGTACGACATGCAGTATAATTTCGAATACAAGAATCTAAACAAACAGGTTTTGACGGGAATAGACATTCTAAGCAAGTGGAATATCAGTGATCACTTCACACTCAACGCATCGTATAGCTTCGTCAACATCTCCAAAACCGACGGATTACAGTTAAGCGCTACAAGCCCAAGTGCAGCAACCGGAAGTTTGGAATACAAACTTAAGAAAGACAAATATGCGTTGACAGCAGTATTGTCAGCCACAGCAAGCGGCAAAAAAAGATTCGATGTGCAGGACCGGCTCTATATGGCAGACGAGGGAACAAGTTACGACGCATATTATCGCGTCACACTTCCAGCATACGGAATGGCAAACATAGCCACAACACATAGTTTCAACAACCGTTACCGTCTAACCGTTGGTTGCGACAACATCCTCAACTATAAGCCAAAGACATTGGGAAGCGGAATCACAGTGTTCAATATTCCAGCCACACCAGGAGCCAGAGGATATGTCCAGCTTGAGGTGACATTGGATAAGAAAGAGAAGAAATGAGAAAAGCAATATTAATAATACTCACTGCCCTACTCTGCGGTTGCGCCAAATATGAAGCCGACGAATTCACAGGCTATACACTGCCACGAATCACCGGTTATAATACCGGCGTCACCAACGACTGGCTATATTTCTGTTTGGAAGACGGTACGTTTATGAATCTTGAGTCGCCCAACAGTGATCTGCCAGAAGGATTCCAATACTACAATATCAAGTGGGATTTCGCAATCTGCGGCTGCAAGATGCGTACAAACTCAGGCACATCAGGACGAGGCAAAGGTGGAGCTGCTGACCTTGGATACGTCGACTATGACAAATATCAGAGTGTAGCGGATCTGCCACAAGACCTTAAATGGGCAGTCGACGACAGCACCATCGAAGTGACATTCAGCAAGAACGACTGGAACCGATACCTGATGGCAAACAACATGGATTTCGACGCTAACCCATGGTTTAATCCAAACTCAGGTCCGGCAATGTGTAAAGCGTCAGGCAATCCGATACTAAGTCAGGCGGTAGTGTATGCCGGTCCACCACCAACATACGAACCATCATACCACACCTACATCATCCGTACAGCCGACGGAAAAAACTACTACAAATTCCAAGTAGTATCGTGGTTCAACGACAACACTGAAATCGGTGGAGATGGAGGAATGATAAGCTATTATTTAGATAAACTGAAATAAACAAAAGAGCCGCATCACACAAAATGATGCGGCTCTTGCATTATAAGAACTAAATGTCCAATATATTTAACGTTTATCTTTAACGTAAATATACGTGCGGTCGCGTGTTGAGCCTTGAGCACATACATAACCCTTTGCAATCAACTTCTGCAAATAGATTTTTGTCTGGGAAATTCCAAGCCCCATTTCAGAAGCCAACACCGAAACTTGAGACGCGCCCAATTTAACAAGAAGATTCATCAAATTACGCTCTTTCAAAGGAAGCTCCTTAAACTCATCACCTGATTTATTGTCTGTTTTTTTCTCATAATGAAACGGCCCCTCCCTTGTCATCGTAAAATCCCCATCCTTTACAGAGAAATCATAAAGGTGCAATCCATCGGATTTGGAGTGAGATCCGTCATTATCCGTCATAAATCCGTTAATATCATCACATAATCCGTCACTTTTATTCATCAATCCGTCACCATACAGCTTAATCATAGCATCAATATCAGGCTGTAATCCGTTTGTATCAAGAGTAAGGATAGTTCGGTCGACACCACTCATCTCCTCCAACTTAGGCAAACACTTATACACCTGACTCCACACATGAAAAATACCATTCAATCCACTGCCAGCACGCTCACCGTACTCAATCATTGAAAGCATTTTAAGCATCACACCATTACGTGGATCTGACACACCACCGCCAATCGCCTCTGAAGAAGACAAACGAAGGCCACCAGGGTTAGCAAAGACAAACTTGTCAGCCATCTTTTGAATCACTAATCCACGTCGGCCATAAAAATCAGCATGGACACATGTATTTGTCACAGCCTCACGTAAAAGCTTATGCAAAGGAGTGTCGTCTACACGTTGTACACCTTTCATCACAAACGGCACTTTCAAAGAGTCGCACAATCGTGGCACTATCTTATAAATAAAATCAAAAATATTGCCACTCCAATCCCCCGACGACGAAACGATACGGTCTGTCCAACGTGTGGTTGCCATCTGTCGGTTTTCTTGATAGTCGAGAAAATATTGAGGAAATTCACGAAGGATTTCATACTCATAGCCGAACATAAGCAAACCAGCAACCGTTGGATGTAAAACACCGTCGTCACCCAAACCTATAGCTCCAAGTCGACGTAAAAACAATTCGTCATCAAGATCACACCAGATATGATGAGGATGAGTATCCTTGAACATCTGTCGATAAGAGCGTATGGTATCTTTACAAAAGACAGAGAAATCCATCTCAGTAAGCACTTTCATGTCGACTGTCGACGACGAAGCATCTCTATACATTGCCGACATCTCCTCAACTGAACAAAGATAATCACCCTCTCCGTTTCTTCTGTACGTGCCAACCTTAGGATTCAAACCCTTATATATAGGCTTTAACATTCGCTCTGCACGTGGCACTTCGATCACAAGAATGTCTTTGCCATCAACACATTCCGCATGTACCATTCTGTCAGTCAAGATGTTCACACTTACAACTTGACGGTTGTTTATTTGATTCCAGAAATCTTTTTCGATTTTATAGACATCTTTTAACCCGACAGCCTTTAACGTCATATCATCGGACTCTTCTACACCCAACAATATGACTCCTCCATCCGTATTAGCAAATGATGAGTAGGTTTCCCAGATACTTCCGGGGATTCCTCCTTGAGCTTTTTTAGCTTCTATATGTAGATTTTCCTTATACTCTGACAATCTTTGCCAATCTATTACTGTGTTCTTTTGTTCTGTTCTCATATTTTTCCGTTATAAATCCGTCACAAAATTATTAATTTTTCTTTGTTTCAAAAATAAATCCGTCATTTTTTTTACTTTATCTTCACAATACGTCATTAATCCGTCGGTTTTTCTTTAATCTGTCATATATAGTTGGTTTGAAATTCATATTTATAAAATTTTGAATTTACAATTTGATTTTTCTATCTTTGTTAATATTAAATTAGATGATTCGCGGTTATTAAAATTTTTCAAGTATGCGACAACTAACATCGAAAGAAATTGAAGCGTTGCAGGCAAGCGGTTGCTCTGCTGACGATTGGAAAAATATATCTGTGGCAGACGGTTTCAATCCAGACTCTGTCAGCAAAACATCATTCTCCGGCAAATGCCAAATCGGTTCATTTTCAGGAATTACTGAAATCAACGGTGTTCCTTTCAAAAGAGGAATCAACAATGCCCGCTTACACAACTGTGTGGTTGGCAATGATGTGGTGATCGACGGAATTAGCCGATATATTTCCAATTATGAGATTGCCGACGGTGCAATATTAGTCGACAATAGTGAAATCTACTGCAACGACTCAACAGCATTCGGTACGGATACTAAGATCGCAGTGCTTAATGAAAACGGTGGAAGATCAATTCCGTTGTCGCCAGCGTTGACAGCACAACTTGCATACTTTGCTGTGATGTTCCGCGATTATAAAATCTTCACTGAGAGAATCTGCAAATACCTTGACGACAAATCTAAAGAATATCTTTCGCGTCCTGCTGGATCTCCACGTGGATATATCGGCAAAGACTCAGTCGTAATGGGTTGCAAGAAGATTGCAAACGTATGGATTGGAGACAATGCCACAGTGAAAGATTGTTCGTCACTTGAAAACGGAATCATCAAATCGTCGGCTTCTGACCCAGCCATCATCACAACTGATGTCTTGGCTCAGAATTTCATCCTTTGCAACGGAGCAAAGGTGATGGACGGGGCAATTATCAGAAATACATTCGTAGGCCAGAACACAGAAGTAGGTCTTACATTCTCTGCGACAGACACATTCTTCAGTGCAAACTGTCAGGCTTTCCACGGTGAGTCGTGCTCTCTATTCGGTGGTCCGTTCACAGTGTCACACCATAAGTCTACCCTACTCATCGGAGCAATGTTCAGCTTCATGAATGCAGGTAGCGCAACAAACCAGAGTAACCACTACTACCGTCTTGGTCCAAACCACGAAGGAATTCTTCAGCGTGGAAGCAAGACAGCCAGCGGTTCATACGTGCTATGGCCAGCAGTGACTGGAGTCTTCACATTGGTAAAAGGAAAACACGGAGGCAATCTCGACACACGTAAACTGCCATTCTCATATTTGATTGAGCAGAATTCAGAGACATGGATCTATCCAGGCTCAAGCATGAAGTCGTGTGGAACAATGCGCGACATCAACAAGTGGAAGAAGCGCGACAAGAGAAAGACAATCGACGAGAACAGTGACATCATCAACTTCGACGTGATGAGTCCGTTTATCGTAGCAGAGGTGGCAGAAGGTTTTGAATTCTTGACTGAGAAGCAGCATCACCAGCGTCGTGCCGGCGTCAACTATCATAAGTATGGACGCGCGAAGATGCATTCAGTGGCAGTCGACGAAGGTGTTGACTTATACGCGATGTTCCTTTCTGTATTTGCGATCCGTTTAATCAAGTCTTGCGATTCAGCAAATTTGAAGAGTTTGTATGAAAAGGCAGCCAACTACGAGATTGACAAGTGGGCTGATATAGCAGGAGCATATTGCAGCAGAAAAAAACTATTCAACTTCATCGACAAAGTAGCGAACAGCAACGATTATAGCGACGTCATCACATCATTCTTATCTGATTTGAAGAACGGATACGAAGAAGAGAAATTGATGTGGGGATTGAAATTCATCCTTGAGCAGAGATTCAACGGAGACATCGACGCTGCCGTTTCAGCAGAAGCAATCTCAGATATCATGAATGAAGGTGAGACAGCAGAAAACACACTTGCTAAAATGATCGCAACAGACAAAGAGCGAGAATTCTCCCAATTCATGCAGGTAGGTTATGGTCTAGACGGTAATGATCAAATCGGAGATTTCAATGCCGTCCAGGATAAAGACAACGTAGCTGATATCCCTGTATTTTAAATAGGGGATTATATATCAATTATCCCAAATGAGGATTGTTAAGGGCCCATGTTTGATTTATTTGGGCCCTAACCCTTCTCTCCAACGCGAGTCCGTAGGGCGAGCGTTTAAAAATCAAGAGCATTTGGAAAACTTTAATATAAATCCCTAAATATTGAATTAAATATAAAAATTGTAGGGGCAGGTTTTGAATCTACCCGCTTAATATAAAACCATGCAGAAAATAGTAGAGATGTGCGATTTGAAGCGTCAGACTGCCAAAATACGCAGTGAAATCGACGCATCAATCAACGAGTCAATCGAATCTACAGCATTCATCAAAGGAGCCAAAGTGGCTGAGTTTGAGAAGAATGCAGCAGCATATATTGGCACAAAGCATTGTATATCAGTAGGCAATGGCACAGATGCTCTTTATATAGCACTAATGATGCTCAACCTTGCCCCTGGAAGTGAAGTGATAACTCCAAGCTTCACATTCGTAGCCACAGCTGAAGCCATCTTACGTGCTGGATTGAAACCAGTCTTCGTTGACGTTTCAGATTCATCATTCAATATAGAAGCCGACACGTTTGAAGCAGCAATCACACCAAACACAAAAGCAGCAATCATCGTACATCTATTCGGACAAAGTGCGAAGATGGATTCGATAATGAAAGTTGCGAAGAGACATTCCGTCGACATCATCGAAGATTTCTGTCAATCGTTTGGAGCGGCATGCGACGTCGACGGCAAGATGAAAAAAGCAGGTTCAATCGGCAAAATCGGATGCACATCATTCTTCCCATCTAAAAATTTAGGATGTTTTGGCGACGGTGGAGCCATCTTCACCGACGACGACACTATTGCAGACAATGCCCGCGCGTTTGCCAACCACGGAATGAGAGTGAAGTACACATACGACAGCGTAGGAGTAAACTCACGTCTTGACGCAATGCAAGCAGGAATCTTGAATGTCAAGATGAAATATGTGGATTCATATTTGGAAGCAAGACGAAAAGCGGCGTCGACATATAGAAAAATGCTTTCTGAAGTCGACGGAATAATCGTTCCATCTGAAAAAGATGGCTGTCTGCACACATATAATCAGTTCACTATCAGAGTGAAAGATGGCAAACGAGATGAATTAAAGGCATATTTGGAGGAGAATGGTATTCCATCCATGATCTATTATCCCTACCCTATCCATCAACAGAAAGCATATCTTGAATCACCACACCGCATAGCAGGCAATCTTTGCAATACAGAAAAACTCTGCAAAGAGGTGTTGAGTTTGCCAATGCACACTGAATTAGAAGATGGAATCATAGAGACAATCGCGTCGAAGATAAAGGAATTCTTTGCGTAATTCGTAATTCATAATGCGTGATTCTTAATTGTCGGGGCAAGCCAACAAAGCCCCCTATCCCCCTAAAGGGGGAAACCGTACATGTCACAAAGTCCCCTTTAGGGGATTTAGGGGCTAATCTTCGCCTTATCGCCAACCATTGCCTGAGAGTACAACCATTCCACGACAGACAACATGACATTTTGACACACAAAAGAATTCCCAATCCTAAACATTATGCCAAACATGCAGATTTTGCAAGTTGGCACAGCTTTTGATTTATGTATAGCAGAAAAAGAAAATAAACTTAAAGTTATATAAATCATGAACATTAAGCCATTAGCAGACAGAGTGCTTGTTAAGCCTGTCGCAGCAGAAGAGAAGACAGCGTTGGGAATCATCATTCCAGACACTGCAAAAGAGAAGCCGTTGAAGGGAGAGGTCCTATCTATCGGTAACGGTACTAAGGACGAGGAGATGGTAGTGAAGGTTGGCGACACTGTTCTATACGGAAAGTATGCTGGCACTGAGCTTGAACTTGACGGTGAGAAGTATTTGATCATGCGTCAGAGTGACATCTTGGCAATCATTGGATAATTTTTAATTAATAGTTAAGAGTTAATAATTAATAGTTATGGCAAAAGAGATTAAATTCGACATAGAGGCTCGCGACCTTTTGAAGAAGGGTGTGGACGAGTTGGCAAACGCAGTTAAGGTGACTCTTGGACCTAAGGGCCGCAACGTCATCATCGAGAAGAAGTTCGGTGCTCCACACATCACTAAGGATGGTGTGAGCGTGGCAAAGGAGATCGAACTTTCTGATCCTTACCAGAACATGGGTGCACAGATCGTTAAGGAGGTCGCTTCTAAGACTAATGATAAGGCTGGCGACGGTACTACTACAGCTACAGTTTTGGCTCAGTCAATCATCACTGTAGGTTTGAAGAACGTAGCTGCTGGTGCAAACCCAATGGATTTGAAGCGTGGTATCGACAAGGCAGTTGCTAAGGTTGTCGACAGCATCAAGGCTCAGGCTAAGGAGGTTGGCGACGACAATCAGAAGATCGAGCAGGTAGCGACTATCTCAGCAAACAATGACAGCGAGATCGGTAAGCTTATCGCAAGCGCTATGGCGAAGGTAAAGAAAGAGGGTGTCATCACAGTTGAAGAAGCAAAGGGTACTGACACTACAGTTGATGTAGTTGAGGGTATGCAGTTCGACAGAGGTTACCTTTCTCCATACTTCGTTACAAACACAGAGAAGATGGAGTGTGAGATGGAGAACCCATTCGTTCTTATCCACGACAAGAAGATTTCTAACCTAAAGGATATCCTTCCATTGCTTGAGGCATCTGTTCAGGCTGGACGTCCTCTATTGGTTATCGCAGAGGATATCGACGGTGAGGCATTGACAACATTGGTTGTTAACCGTCTACGCGGATCATTGAAGATCTGTGCTGTTAAGGCACCAGGATTCGGGGATCGTCGTAAGGAGATGCTTCAGGATATCGCAGTTTTGACAGGCGGTACAGTTGTTTCAGAGGAGCAGGGAATCCAGCTTGCTTCAGCTACAATCGATATGCTTGGTAAGGCTGAGAAGATCACTGTAAACAAGGACAACACAACTATCGTCAACGGTGCTGGTTCTAAGGAGGCAATCGCGCAGAGAGTCGCTCAGATCAAGGCTCAGATCGACGCTACAAAGTCAGACTACGACCGTGAGAAACTTCAGGAGCGTTTGGCTAAGTTGGCAGGTGGAGTTGCAGTGCTTTACGTAGGTGCTCCATCAGAGGTTGAGATGAAGGAGAAGAAGGATCGTGTAGACGACGCTCTTTCAGCAACACGTGCTGCTGTAGAGGAAGGAATCGTTCCTGGTGGTGGTGTAGCACTAATCCGTGCTATTGAGTCACTTGACGGTGTCACTGGAGAGAACGACGACGAGACAACAGGTATCGAGATCGTTAAGCGTGCAATCGAGGAGCCACTTCGCCAGATCGTAGCAAACGCTGGTAAGGAAGGTGCTGTTATTGTACAGAAGGTAAGAGAAGGCAAGGGAGACTACGGTTACAATGCCCGTACAGATAAGTTTGAGAACTTCTACGAGGCAGGTGTTATCGACCCAGCTAAGGTGACTCGCGTCGCATTAGAGAATGCAGCATCAATTGCAGGTATGCTTCTTACAACTGAGTGTGTTATCTCAGAGAAGAAAGAGGCAGCTCCAGCAGCAGCTCCTGTAGCACCAGGAATGGGCGGCATGGGTGGCATGATGTAATAAATGCTAAATGATGAATGCGGAATGCTGAATTAGCAAACGCATAAACTCATAAAACACAAGCGGTCGGGACATACGTTCCGACCGCTTTTTCATGCATTTAATGCACATTTACTCAT
>DCIP01000041.1:8392-13046 GCA_002317115.1 Candidatus Scybalocola fimicaballi | reverse complement strand
CTCATTTGAGGTTGGATCTTTTTTTTGTTTGTGAACCCCGCAAAACGGAATCACGCGGTCCGACACCAAATCCGTCAACACGCAATCCGACACCAAAATCCGACCTGCGGTCGCGTTTTGGAATCGGCTACCGTCGACTGCGTCGAAACTGGTCCGCTGGACCATCCGCTGGACCAGGCCGTGGAATCCGCCAGTGTTGGCCTGAACCGGCAATTATGAATTTATGGATTTTAGTTAAATCATTACAGTGTCGACATCGGAAGGCGAATCATTCAAAATCAACAGGAAATAAGTAGTAGAGACGCTATATCTCGCGTCTTTTAACTCTTGTGTCTTGAAAAAATGGAATAAATAATCTCTTGAATGTAAAATTTCAAAAAATAAAAAAATATTTTCATATTAATTTTATATTTACTGGAGACAATATGGAATTTAATTATAAAACATGATGACTTAAAATAGGTTTGAAAAATAGAATTGTAAAAACTACTATATGAATAAATTTAGACTATTTGTTGCTGCTATTGCATCGGCTATATGCGGAAGTGTGATGGCTGATAGTGCACCTATGTTTGGTATGCCTGGAAGTAATGTTATGCCAATATCTAACAATGACATCAGGTTGGTAAGCGAAACTATCGACTTCTATCTGTTAGATGATGAATATATGGTAGAGGTTAACTATAACTTCTATAACGAGGGCAAAACACAGAATGTCGAA
This sequence comes from Candidatus Scybalocola fimicaballi, assembly GCA_002317115.1. GTDB lineage: Bacteria > Bacteroidota > Bacteroidia > Bacteroidales > Paludibacteraceae > UBA1723. Next base: position 12,325 of record DCIP01000041.1, on the reverse strand, counting down.
CTTGGTTTTCCTACGGAATTGAAGTGTTGTGTGGATTATCGTAATTTCAAGGCTTCGGTAAACGGTCAAAATGTCGAGGTTAACAGAAAACCAGGAGCTTGGTCGTTCATAGAAAAGAAAGGTGAAGAAGGTGTTTATCCAGCATCATTAGACCAGGATGGTAAAACCATTCCGTATTCAGAGTGTTCAGATTGTTTTCCTCATTATACAGTAAATAATTCATCGGTTAAGGGAGGAAATAGTTTTGATGTATTTAATGTGACATTCAAAGGTGGAGACACAACGAAGGTGATGAACTCGTATGAACAAAGTTATGAAAATCTTGGACATAGTGAAGGATTTTTCTTTTGGTATATACTTGAGACTGGCAGATACTGGAAAGGCAAGATAGACGAAGTAATTGTAAGAGTGCATACGAACAATTATACTCCAAGCAGAAATTACGTCTTTCCTGTAAGTCAATATGATAATTATGTTAGGGTGTTCAAGGATATAGAGCCGGATTTTAATTTATACTTCCACATACCTGAAATTTTCAATACAATGCCGGAGGCAAGCAGCACTTTGAAGGCAGGCAAGAATAACTCTTATGGCGTCGAGAACCTTGTAGATGGAAATCCTGCGACGGCATGGGTAGAAGGTGTTGACGGGTACGGAGAAGGAGAGACGTTGGAATTTTGTATGGCTTGTAATTACGAGTATGATTGCGGAAATGAAACCATTTCCAAGATACATATTGTAAATGGTTACGCCAAGAACGAAACAACTTTCAAAAACAACTCAAGAGTAAAAGAACTTGAGGTACGTGTCAGAGAATTGGTGGAAAAAAGTGTTGTTGAAGCTCCTAACAGCCCCTATTTCAACATAGAAGATGCTGGTGATTGTTATAAACCAAATAGTTCATTTGTATATGCGGATTGTTACTACTATTTTGTTCTGGACGATACAATGAAAGAGCAGACATTAGATTTGGGAGGAGAAAAAGATGTATATAAGGTGACATTCAAAATTGTTTCTGTCTATAAGGGAGACAAGTACAAGGATACTGCTATTTCAGAGATTCGATTCAATTAGGAATAGTTTAAACTATCAAATAGGATAACTGTTCGTTGTTTGATGTCTCAAAATGCGTTTATTGCTGTTTTATTTGCCTGTAGACGTGGAATTTTGCATTCTGAGTGTTTCTCTATTGCCTGAGTCTTTTGAGTCTTGATTTTGGCACGTTATAACAAAAAGCCTGATGTCATTGACATCAAGCTTTTTATTTCGAATAAAGCTTAAATTACTTTACCTTAGCTACAACAGCCTTGAAAGCTTCTGGCTGGTTCATAGCTAGATCTGCTAGGACCTTGCGGTTCATCTCGATACCTGCCTTGTGGATAGCACCCATAAGCTTTGAGTATGAAAGACCCTCTAGTCTTGCAGCAGCGTTAATTCTCTGGATCCATAGGCCACGGAAGTTACGCTTCTTGTTCTTACGATCACGGTAAGCGTAAGTCAAACCTTTCTCCCAAGTGTTCTTAGCTACTGTCCAAACGTTCTTTCTAGCTCCGTAGTAACCTCTTGTAAGCTTTAGAATTCTCTTTCTCTTTGCTCTTGAAGCAACGTGATTGACTGATCTTGGCATTTTTTTTAGTTTTGTGAGTAATAGCGTCTCTTTATGAGAACTTTATGGCTATCATCTCTGTTTAATAAATTAAAAATTTTGTTTTTGACAAATCTTCTTAGTTTACCTGATTCCTCAGACTTATCTAAGATTTAGCAAATCTCTTACTTCCTTACGGTCACAAGATGCTACGATTGCATCGTGAGTTAGGTTAAGCTTCTGCTTCTTTGTCTTCTTTGTCAAAATGTGACGCTTGTAAGCGTGCTTTCTTTTGATCTTTCCTGTTCCGGTAAGAAGAAATCTTTTTTTGGCACCGGAATTAGTCTTAACTTTTGGCATTTTTTTAATTTTTAATTAACCTTTATACCTAGTATTTTACTTGGTCTTTTTCTTAGGAGAAAGCGTGATGATCATTCTCTTTCCTTCAAGCAAAGGCATCTGATCTACCTTTCCGTACTCCTCCAAATCGTTGGCAAAGCGAAGTAGCAAAACCTCTCCCTGCTCCTTGAATAGGATTGAGCGTCCCTTGAAGAATACGAATGCCTTAATCTTGGCTCCCTCTTTCAAGAACTCAATAGCGTGGCGAAGCTTAAACTCGTAGTCGTGGTCATCAGTCTGAGGACCGAATCTAATCTCTTTGACTACAACTTTCACCTGCTTTGACTTCAATTCCTTCTCACGCTTTTTCTGCTGATATAGGAATTTCTGATAATCAATAACTTTACAAACAGGTGGCTCTGCATTCGGTGAAATCTCAACTAGGTCAAGCTCCAATTCGTCAGCAATCTGAAGTGCTTTCTCCAATGAGAAAACTCCCTGCTCTACGTTGTCGCCCACCAAACGAACTTCTCTTGCGCGAATTTCTTCATTTATCTTGTGAGCCTGCTCTTTTTGAGAACCCTTTGAATCTCTAGAGTCCTTCTGAGCTGGTGCTGGTCTGTTGCCTGCAGCTGAATCAGCTGGTTTTGGCTTTTTGTTAAATGGTTGAGTTGCGATAGCAATATCCTCCTTAAATAGTTATTAATTATCTAGTTATATTCTTGAATTTTAGAATTCGCTCAACATCTGGGCTACTTCTGCATTCAAATTCTCGGCAAATGTAGTAAATTTAATTGAACCTTTATCACCTTCGCCCTGTTTTCTTACAGAAACTTCATCATTTTCTGCTTCTTTCTCTCCTACAATCAACATGTAAGGGATGTGCTTGATCTCGTTGTCGCGAATCTTTCTACCGATTTTCTCGTTTCTGTCGTCGACAATAGCTCTCACATCTTTTGTATCCAAGTATGCCTGAACCTTCTTTGCGTAGTCGTTGTACTTCTCGCTGATTGGAAGGATTGCTACCTGGTCTGGTGTCAACCACAATGGGAACTTACCTGCTGTGTGCTCGATCAATACGGCTACGAATCTCTCCATAGATCCGAATGGCGCACGGTGGATCATTACTGGACGGTGCTTCTGGTTGTCCTCGCCTACATACTCAAGACCAAATCTCTCTGGCAAGTTGTAGTCTACCTGGATTGTACCTAGCTGCCAACGGCGTCCAAGGGCATCCTTAACCATGAAGTCAAGCTTTGGTCCGTAGAATGCTGCCTCTCCGTACTCTACGCGTGCTGGCATTCCCTTCTCCTTACAAGCCTCGATGATAGCCTGCTCTGCCTTTGCCCAGTTCTCCTCTGTACCTACATATTTAGTAGTGTTGTTAGGATCTCTCAACGAAATCTGAGCCTCGAAATTCTTGAAATCCAAAGCCTTGAAGATGATTGCGATGATATCCATAACACGCATGAACTCCTCCTTAACCTGGTCTGGACGTACGAACAAGTGTGCATCATCCTGTGTAAATGAACGTACACGTGTCAATCCGTGAAGCTCACCGCTCTGCTCATATCTATATACAGTACCGAACTCTGCAAGACGCAAAGGTAGGTCACGGTATGAACGAGGCTGATACTTGAAGATCATACAGTGGTGAGGACAGTTCATTGGCTTAAGCAAGTAGATCTCGCCCTCCTCTGGAGTCTGGATTGGCTGGAATGAATCCTTACCGTAGTGATCCCAGTGTCCTGAAGTTACGTATAGTTCCTTGTTTCCGATATGTGGAGTCATTACCTGCTGGTAACCGAATCTCTTCTGGATCTTCTTCAACATCTCCTCAAGACGCAAGCGTAGTGCTGTACCCTTTGGAAGCCACATTGGAAGTCCCTTACCAACCATATCAGTGAACATGAACAACTCCATCTCCTTACCAATCTTTCTGTGGTCGCGCTTCTTAGCCTCTTCCAAAAGCTCAAGATACTCATCAAGCATCTTCTTCTTAGGGAATG
>DCIP01000041.1:0-8309 GCA_002317115.1 Candidatus Scybalocola fimicaballi | reverse complement strand
GAAGTGATCTTAACTGCCTTGATTGGAGACACATCTTTCAAGTGTGGTCCACGGCAAAGGTCTGTGAAGCTTCCCTGCTCGTATAGAGTGATCTTACCGTCTTCAAGCTCGCTGATAAGCTCTGTCTTATATACTTCGCCTCTCTGCTCGAACATCTTCAAAGCGTCTGCCTTTGAAATGTCGACGCGAGTAAGTGTCTGCTTTGTTGCGACGATCTCCAACATCTTCTTCTCGATTGCTGCGAAATCAGACTCCTTCAATGTGATATCACCGAAGTCGATATCATAGTAGAATCCGCTCTCGATAGCTGGACCGATACCGAATTTTGCGTTTGGATAAAGCATCTGGATTGCCTGTGCCATCAAGTGGGCAGATGTATGCCAGAATGTGTGCTTACCCTCCTCGTCTTCAAATTTGAACAACTTGATAGCCGCATCCTCGTTGATTGCGCGATTCAAGTCTCTTGTCTCTCCGTTTACGCTGATAGCCAACACGTCCTGAGCTAGGCGTGAAGAGATGCTCTCTGCGATCTGATAACCTGTGACGCCGTTCTCATACTCACGAACGGAACCGTCTGGGAATGTAATTTTAATCATCTTTTTTCTCTACTTACAAATGTAGTCTTTTTTAAAACGTGGCAAAGATAACCTTTGTATTGCGAACTTACAATTAGTTTTTGCAAAAAATAAAAGTGGAACCGCATTTCTGCAATTCCACTCTTAATTATGTCGCCAACGTCAACGTTATCGTCAACGTCATGATTTGCGTTTACTTTCTGATAACTTTCAACGACTTCTTTGCTGCAGTAAGCACGTAGACACCCTTAGTCTCTGGCAATTTTACTGTTGCTACTCCCTCTGAATCAGCATTGACTGATGTCAAAACCTGTCCGTAAACGTTTACAAGTGTCACCAAAGAAGATGCATCAAGATTCTGCACCTGGATAGTAGCGTTGTCGATGCTTACGATACGGATATCTCCTGCGGAAATAGTCTCAGCCGCAGTGTTTTCCCCCTCTGTGAAATGGAAATTCTTAACTCCGTCGATTGAGTAGGATGTCTCGGCATTACCGTTGACTACAAGCTCTCCATTAGAGAATGTGATGACTGGCTTGTCTGCAAGCAAGAAATTGTATTTGTTGCCGGCCTTAAGCTCTACTGTAAGATGTGTCGCAGCCGCATTTAGAGTCATGATTCCCAAAAGAAGAGCGACAAGTGCTGAAAAAAATTTTTTCATATTATTATCATGTTATAAGTTTAATTCGTTTGATAGCGAATTCCAATGTTTGGAATCCCGACGTCGCAAATTTATCATTTTTTTCATTAATAATATTATTGTAGCATAAAAATGATGAATATTGATTGTATTAACATAAAGAATGATGATTTATTAATATTCCTAATTTTGAATTATTTGTGTATAATTTTTCATGAAATAGACGCAAAATATGCTTTTTGGCATACTTTTTGCGGTAAAATTGGTTGAGAGAAATTATATTTTTAAACAATGAACTTTAATAATATTAGACTGAAATCACTTTTGGTGATTTTGGTGTGTTCTTTTGCTGTATTTACAACTGCGGCGAAAGACGTTTTCTATGTAAAAGCAGGAGCTGAAGGCGATGGTGCCTCCTGGAGTAACGCATTTGGTAATATTCAGCAGGCGGTAGATTCTGCGGCCAAGAAGGGTGCTGATGTGTGGGTGGCAAAAGGTACTTACACGAGTGATGCATCCGCAGTTGTTAACCTAAAACCTAATGTCAGTCTGTATGGTGGATTTGCGGGTACTGAGACATCTCTTGCGGAAAGAGACACTGCGAAGAATCCTACTGTTTTGGATGGCAAGGGAAAAATCCAAGTGATCAACCAACCGTCTGAATTCCCTGACTCATGTGCAGTTTTGATCGATGGCTTCACAATCCAAAATGGTTATAGTTATTATGGTGGTGGTGCATACTTGAGAAAGAACTCTACTGTCAGCAACTGTATTTTCAAGGATAATAGGGCAATATCTAATGCTATGGCGATATATGCTTATGATGCTAAAATCACAAATTGTATAATTACACATAACGATACATTATCTGGTTATTGTTATTATACTGTTTATTTGTATCATAGTCAGATGGATAACTGTGATGTGAGAGAAAATACAAATAGATACGGAAATGTATACGCGACATATTATAGTTCTATAAATAAATGTAGAATTTCAAAGAATGTAAACTCATCTTATTATATTCTATATCTTTATGATCATTCTACAATTCAGAATTCAGAAATATTCGATAATCAAAATAGCAGTGATGAGATTGTATATCTTTACTATTACTCATCTATAGATCGTTGTAAGATATTCAATAATGAATCAATTTACGATAATATTTTAGATGTCAATAGTAATAGTACGGTATCGAATTCATTGATATATTCAAATAAGACTCAATCGGACAATGTCCTTTATTTGAGTAGCTCAAGAATGATGAATACAACATTTGTAGACAATGAGACTGATTATCCAACATATCTTTATTTGTATAATTCTCCGGTAATAAATTCTATAGTTGTTGGTAATAAGGCTTCCTTATCAAGTATGTATCCAGTACAGTTGAGTGGATCAAATACGATTGGAAACTCAATGTTTGATGTCCCTGTTTCTGGAGGTAACGTCATTATTGCGTCTAAAGAGAATGCCGCGTTTAAGGATCCAGAGAATGGAGACTATTTCCTAACAGAAAAATCATATTGTATTAATAGAGGATGTGACGTAGAATATACTGCCGACTTGTATGGAAATGCAAGAAAGCAGAAAGGTGCAGTCGACATGGGTGCAATCGAATCCTCTTACGACAAATGTGCTTTGCCATCTTATGGAGATATAGTATATGTGAAAGCTGGCTCAAATGGCGACGGTTCAAGTTGGAAGTCTGCATTTGGTGATGTCAGTCAGGCTGTGAAGATGGTATCCGTCGACGGAAAGAAACACCAGATTTGGGTAGCTGCCGGAACATATTATGGTGACACTCTGTCTGCTGTGTCTTTGTATTTACATGATGGAATTAGTCTTTACGGAGGATTTGCTGGAAATGAGACATCGCTTGCGTCAAGAGACACTGCAAAGAATCGTACTATTCTCGATGGTATGAAAGCAAGATGTGTCATTGCTCAGATTTCTTCTTTTGCTGATTCTATGTCTGTTACGGTTGATGGGTTCACAATACAGAATGGTGCGTCATCAAGTGCATGTGCTTTGAAAATCAGTGGTGGTGTTACGATCAACAACTGTATTATCAAAGAAAATGTCGGTCCGAAAATCTATGGTAATAGCACAATTGATGCTGCGTATGCTATTATCAAAAACACAAAGATTATAAATAATAGATACGAAACATGCTATAATTATTATACCGCGAGACTTGATCATTGTGTTATGGATAGCTGTGATTTGATTAACAACAGTGCATACTACTATGGCGCTGTTTATGCAGATTATTCCGAAATAACCAATTGTAAAATCGATGGAAATATATCTACGGGATCAGGTAATAGTGGATCATATTTTAATTATACTTCAGTAAGTAACTGTAGATTTGCCAATGCTTCAGGATCAGGTGCAACCGTATCTGTTCAGAGTTATTCTACGTTGAAAGAATGTTTGTTTGAGAATAATACTGCCATAAACAGATATTTGATTTACCAGTTAGGTACAAATTCTTTGGTGGAGGATTGTAAGTTTATTAACAACTCTTCAAATGCTACATTATTGTATGTCGTCAAAGGTAAAATCAACCGATGCACTATCAAGGGTGACTCTACAACGTCTCGTTTGATTGAGGCTAGTAATGCTGGTACTATAATATCAAACTGTTTGATTTGCGACAATGTCTCAACCTCAACAACTGAGCAGCCTATCAGCTTGAATAAAGAGGCAAGTATGGTCAACTGTACCGTCGTCAATAATGAGACTGGTTCAAACTATGTAGGACAGATATCCAATTCTACTTTGAAGAATTCAATCATCGTTGGCAACAAAACAAATATTGCTGACGGCAATGTGTTGACTCAAAGTGGAGTAAACTCAATTTCCAACAATATGTTGGAAAATTACGTATCTGGCGGAAACCTAAGTGGCAATATGGAGTATGCGGCATTCAAAGATGCTGAGAATGGCGACTATTCTTTGTCTGAGACTTCATACTGTATCAATGCAGGAACGTCAGTGTCGGATTCTCTTGATTTGAATGGCAATCCACGTACTCAGATGGGATCGGTCGACTTGGGTGCAATCGAGTCGCAATTCGATAGAACGAAGGTTCCAACTATGTCTGAAATAATATATGTCAAGTCTGGTTCGGAAGGTGATGGATCAAGTTGGAATTCGGCATTTGGAGATGTAAGTCAGGCTATCAAAGTTGCGTCACTTGATGGCAAGAGACATCAGGTTTGGGTTGCTGCCGGAACATATTATGGCGACACTCTTTCTACATATCCGTCGATATATTTGGAAAAAGGAATCAGTCTTTATGGAGGATTTGCCGGAACAGAGACATCCATTGCTCAAAGAGACACAGCTAAGAATCCTACTATTCTTGACGGAAAGGGTAAAAGAGGTGTGATTATCCAGAATTATCCTTTTGCTGACTCTATGGCTGTCATTGTCGACGGATTCACTATTCAAAATGGTTATGCGACAACAGGAGCTGGAGTCAATATTAAAAATAATACGACAGTAAGCAACTGTATTGTAAAAAACAACTTGGTGACAGGTAATGGTTCTGCTGTATATGCATTTAATGCTTCAGTTAAGAATTCTAAGATTTTTAATAATTCAGGTACTTATTCTAATGTCGCTGTCTATCTGCAAAATGCAATTATGGATAGTTGTGACGTTAGAAACAACACTTCATATTACGGAACGGTTTTGAATGCTTCAAAAAATTCAACTATATCCGGTTGTACTTTTGAAGCAAACAATATGTCTTATTCATATTCTTATAGCTCATCGTATAGAGGTATCAGAGTAGACTCATCTAACGTCAAAAATTGTAAGTTTATAAATTCAAATGGACTTACGGCTTCAGTTTGGCTTACTGGTAACTCAGTAATGTCAGGTTGTTTGTTTGACGGAAATACTTCAAGTTCAAATCTTGTTTATGTCCAGAGTGGCAATGCTTTGATAGAGGATTGTAAGTTCCTAAACAATAAAGTAGGCTCAAGTCTATTGTGCTTGTATTCAGGAAGCTGCAAGAGATGTCTTGTCAAGGGAGACACAACGTCAAACCGTTTGATTGAGATGAAGGGTTCTTCTATTTCAAACTCTTTGATCTGCAACAATGTCGGCACAAATACTTCTTATGAGTTAGTCTACATTGCTGATAAGGCATCCATGTACAACTGTACTGTTGTTGACAATGAGACAAAGAGCAATGTCTTTTATATGAACAATGCCACATTGGAAAACACTATCGCTATTGGCAATAAGTCGGTTAAAAATATTAATGGAATAGTAAATCAAGGCACTGTAGCAAATTCGTTTGCGAACAATATGCTTGAGCACACTTTCCTTAATAGAAGTCTTGAGGGAAAAACAGAATATGCTGCGTTCACAGATGCTGCAAATGGCGACTATTCATTGTCGGAGAATTCGTTCTGTATCAATGCTGGTTTAGATGTTGCTGACTCACTTGATTTCTTTGGCAATCCAAGAAAGCAGGGAGGTGCTGTCGACATGGGAGCAATAGAATCTGCTCATACCAAATCGGCTTCTTTTGCAAATCTTGGTGAGATAATATATGTAAAGGCGGGATCGGATGGCGACGGTTCAAGTTGGACATCGGCATTTGGAGAGATTCAGCCTGCTATTTTTGCGGCGTCGACTGATGGTAAGAAACATCAGATTTGGGTGGCTGCCGGTACATACTATGGAGATTCCACTCTTTCTTCAGTAGTGAATTTGGTAAGTGGCGTCAGCCTATATGGTGGTTTTGCCGGAACTGAGACTACACTTGCGTCAAGAGACACTGCTAAGAATCCTACGATTTTGGATGGTAAGTCTGCTAAACGTGTGATTTCACAGAATTATGGTTTTGCTGATTCTATGGCTGTAGTGGTGGATGGATTCACAATTCAGAATGGAAAGGCAGCAAGTGGAGCAGGTGCATACATCAATGGCAATACAACAATCAGCAATTGTATTATCAAAGCTAATACGGCTTCAAGTATTGGTTCTGCAATATACGCTACAAACGCCATTATCAAGAAATCTCAGATATTCGGTAATAACTATACTAACTCACTCAACTCAACTGTTCGTCTGGTTGGTTCGGTGATGGACAGCTGTGTCGTCAAGAACAATAAGGCTTACTATAATGGTGCAGTCTATGCTGAAAAGAATTCTAAGGTAAGCAATTGTGAGTTTGAAGGCAACAGTTGCTATAACAATAACAGAGGTTCTTATTTTAATGCTTCAGAAGTAAGCGGATGTAAGTTTGTAAATTCAACGTTGTCGGCTTCTGCAGTAGATTTGCAAGGTGTATCAGTCATGAGCGACTGTTTGTTTGAGAAAAATACAAATGTAAGAACGAGTCTTGTCTCTGTCGGTAAGGATGCGTTGATAAAGGAGTGTAAGATACTTGACAACACAGCAACTTCAGAGTTGTTGAATTTGAACAATGGTAAAGCTGAGAGATGTTTGGTAAAAGGCAACAACACTTCATCTCGTTTGGTTATGATAAGTTCAGCAGCGGCTTCAATGACAAACAGTTTGATCTGCAACAACGTTTCGACATATACTAATGACGGTGCTGTTTATATTAATAATGGAGCGTCGATGATCAACTGTACTGTTGTCAGCAACGATACAAAATGTAGTTATGTCGTGACTGTGAATAATGGTTCGACATTGAAGAATTCAATTTTTGTCGACAATAAGAAGGGTAACAGATACAATGGTGCTCTTACTTCTGGCGGCACAAACGCAAATACAATCTCAAATAATATGTTTGAGTCTACGTTTGTCGACGGAAATCTTGATGGCTCATTGGAGTATGCGGCGTTCACAGATGCTGCAAACGGCGACTATTCGTTGTCTGAGAATTCGTACTGTATCAATGCTGGTGCGGAGGTGTCCGACTCTCTTGATTATCTTGGTAATGCAAGAGTACAGAGCGATGCTGTCGACATGGGAGCATTTGAGTCTAAATATACAAAGGCTCCTGTTCTTACAGCTGGCGAGATTGTTTATGTTAAGTCTGGATCTGATGGCGACGGTTCAAGTTGGACGTCTGCATTTGGCGATATTCAGGAGGCTATCTTTGCAGCGTCGTTAGATCATAAGAAACATCAGATCTGGGTTGCTGCTGGCACATACTACGGCGACTCAATCCGATCTGCTGTGGTCAACTTGGCAAGTGGAATCAGCCTTTACGGTGGATTTGCAGGAGACGAGACATCTCTTGCTGCTCGTGACACAGCTAAGAATCCTACTGTTATTGATGGTAAGGGTGTAAAACGAGTGCTTTCACAGAATTTCGGATTTGCCGATTCGTTGGCAGTTGTGGTAGATGGATTCACAATCCAGAATGGATATGCTGAGTCGGGTGCTGGAATTAGTGTTTCTTCTAACACTACAATCAGCAACTGTATCATCAAGAACAATAAGGCTTCAAGTAATGGTTCGGCTATATACGCATACGGTGCGGTAATCAAGAATTCTCAAATATCCGACAACACATATACAAGCAGTATGAACGGAACTGTCCGTCTTAGCAATAGTGTGATGGATAGTTGTGTTGTGAAGAACAACAAGGGTTATTACTATGGTGCGATAAATGCTGACAATAATTCTAAGGTTACAAATTGTGAGATTGTCGGCAATAGTTCTTCTTATAATAAAGGCTCTTATTTCAATTCTGCAAAAGTTAGCAACTGTAAGTTTATCAACACAAGTGGAATTGGATCAACTGTTGAACTACAGGGTTCTACAGTGATGGATAGCTGTTTGTTCGAAGGAAATACAAATGTTAATACAAACATTATCTATGTGGGCAATGGTGCGTTGGCAGAGAATTGTCAGATTATTGATAATAAGTCGACGTCGACATTGGTTAATTTGAATTACGGTAAAATCAACAGATGTTTGATCCAGGGCAACACAGCATCTTATCGTTTGATTGAGATGAATTATTCACCTGCGTTGGCATCAAATACAATGTTTGTCAACAACATCTGTACACAGTCTTATGAGCCTATTTATATGTATAACGCTTCCATGATCAACTGTACGGTAGTACGTAATGAGACAAAGCATGG
>DCIP01000040.1 GCA_002317115.1 Candidatus Scybalocola fimicaballi | reverse complement strand
ACACCTCCGGCAAGCATGATAACCTTATCGAAAGCGAACTTCTTATTGTTCTCCTCGTGCTCGAATGTCATCAATGAACCACAGATTAGCGGCTGACCGAACTTGTTACCGAAGTCGCTGGCACCGTTGGAAGCCTTGATCAAAATCTGCTCTGGAGTCTGGTATAGCCAGCTTCTCTCCTTCATTGCCTGCTCCCATGATCTTCCCTGCTCTGTACGTGGGTATGATGTCATGTAGACAGCTGTACCGGCGATTGGCAAAGATGCCTTACCACCTCCGAGACGGTCACGGATCTCACCACCTGAACCAGTGGCTGCACCGTTGAATGGCTCAACTGTTGTAGGGAAGTTGTGTGTCTCAGCCTTCAATGAGATGACCGACTGCATCTTCTTCACCTCGAAATAATCAGGTTTGTCACCCGACTTTGGCGCGAACTGCTCGATCTCTGGACCAGCGTTGAATGCAACGTTATCCTTGTATGCTGAAACCAACTTGTTAGGGTTAGTCTCGGATGTCTTCTTGATCATAGCGAAAAGTGAGCTCTCCATCTCCTTGCCGTCGATGATGAACTTTCCGCCGAATATCTTATGACGGCAGTGTTCTGAATTAACCTGTGAGAATCCGAACACCTCACTGTCTGTAAGCTTTCTTCCGATCTTTGCACTTACACTCTTCAAATACTCGATTTCCTGTGGGTTAAGTGCAAGACCCTCCTGCTTGTTGTATTCTTCAATATCGTCGATGTAGACAATTGGATCTGGAGTCTTTGAGATAGTGAAGATATCCTGGTTCAAACCGTTGTAGATACGCTGCAACATTGGATCGTGCTCTGCGTTCTCTCCTGAAGCCACGAAATACTCCTCGATTCTCTCAATGCCTTTGATACCCATGTTCTGAGTGATCTCCACTGCATTTGTACTCCAAGGTGTGATCATCTCGCGACGTGGACCAACGAACCATCCGTTGATGCTATCACACTCCATGTATTTGGCACCGCTAAATGCCCAAGTGAGTTTCTTAATATCTTCCTCACCCAATTTCGACGAAACACCGACTGCGATTAAGCCGGCATCCTCTTTTTTGAAAAATAATATCATATTGTGTTGAAATATTTTTGTCTTATTTTTTCAAGTTTACTTCTTCTTCATTGCCTTGAATCTTGCGCAGACTCTGTGTGTCTCCTCGATGATCTTGTCCTCACCTGGCACTACTCCCGACTGCATCAAGACGCGTCCGTTACAGATCACAGTGTCTATACATCTGCTGTCTGCCGAGTATACAAGGTTGGAGATCAAATTGTAGTCTGGCACAAGTCTCTCATTGCTCATGTTGACTAACACTGCGTCTGCCAACTTGCCTTCTGCGATTACTCCGGCGTCGATACCGAACGCCTCTGCTCCGGCTCTTGTCGCCATATCGAATACGTAATCAGCTGGAGCCGACTCAGCATCCTCTGTAAGTTTGGCAAGCAACGCGAAGAACTTCATCTCCTGAAGCATGTCAAGATTATTGTTCGACGACACTCCGTCTGTTCCAAGCACTACTCTTGAACCGCGTGAACGGTGCTGTGTAGTGTGGAAGGCTCCGCTCGAAAGCTTCATATTTGATGTTGGGTTCGACACGATCACACACTGGCGCTTAGCAAGAATATCTGCATCGCTGTCTGATGTGTGGACCACGTGGGCCAACGCTGTCTTGTCTGTCAAGACACCAAGACTGTCAAGCCATTCCACTGGTGACATTCCGTTGTGCTCAGCCTTGCAATCCTCTACCTCTTTAGCAGTCTCCGACAAATGGGTGTGGATCATCACACCTGCCTTGTCTGCCTCTCTTACACATCTCTCAAACAACTCTTTCGATACTGTGTATGGAGCGTGTGGTGCGACTGCCATCTTAACTAATTCTGTGCTTTTGAAAGAATGTAGAAGCCCGAATCTTCCGTTGATTGACTCTTCTCCCATTCTGTCCATCAAAGAAATGCCGATCTGGGCACGAACACCCATCTCCTCGCATGCCTTGATGCTCTCCTCCACCATACCGTACATATCATTGAAGAAGACGGTACCTGATTTGATCATCTCCAAAAGGGCAAGCTTTGTGCCGACGTAGATGTCCTCCTCTACCATCTGATCCTCCACTGGCCAGATATGCTCGTTTAGCCATGTGAATAGTGGAAGGTCGTCTGCGTAACTGCGTAGTAATGTCATTGCTGCGTGGCAATGTCCATTGTAGAACGGAGGAATAATTGCAAAACCTTTGCCGTCAATCTCCTTGTCAGCGTTTTCTGTAATGTTTGGGGCAATTCTGCTAAAACGATTGCCTTTAATCATAACGTCGGTGATTTTGCCATTAAGCAACACACCTTTAATAAGTATACTACTCATAACCTTTTCCTCCTAATTTTAGTTACACAAGACAGATGTAATCTTCGTGAATCTCAATCATACGTTGCTTGAACAACACTCCGATGGATTTCTTGAAACTCTTCTTGCTGCATCCGAACATGTCGGCGATCAACTCCGAATCCGATTTGTCGCATACGTTTAATCTGCCGCCGTTCTTACGCAATTCTTCCATGATTATATCCGACAACTCGTCAGTCACCTTGAATCCAAGCGGCTGCATTGAGATGTCAATCTTTCCGTCTTCACGGACATTCTTAACATAGCCTGTATAAAGTGCGCCGACCTCAATCTCCTGGAAGATCTCGCTCTGGTAGATCATTCCCCAGTGAGCGTTGTTGACAATCACTTTATAGCCTCTCTCATGACGTGAGGCGATCAAGATATCCACCTCGTCGTTAAGCTCGTATTTTGCAGGAGAGACGTTGAGATACTGGTCAATTCTGCTTGTGGCTATAATCTGGCGTGACACCAAATCATAATAGACATAGACCAAATAACGTCTGTCGACCTGCATGCGCATCGTCATCTCTCGCGACGGCAAGAATAGCGGACGTGATAATCCCCAGTCGAGCAACGCTCCTGCCTTTGACACCTCGTCGACAAATAGATAGCCGAATTCTCCTGGCATCACGTATGGCATCATCGTAGTCGGCACCATTTCTCGTTTGGCATTCATGAAGATGAACACCTCCACCTGCTGTCCGACCTCCGCACCGTCTGGCAATTCCAGCTTGCGCATAAAAAGAGTATCACCGTCGACCATATCTTTGATGATATAGCCGTCGGCTCTAACCTCTGAAACTTCTAGTATGTTTTTTTTACCTACTTCTAACATATATGCGATTTGTTCGGGTAGACGTGAAACCTGCCCTTACGCAAATTTAATTACTTCGATGTATGTTCCTTCAAGAATTCTCTACACTTGTCCTTTACAACCTTTGTGTACTCTGGAGTAGGGAACTCGTTTGCTCCGTCCACTTCTGTGAATTGAGCCAAATCGCCAAGCTGTGAAGACAACTGCTTTGACTGAAGAAGACCTTCTGCTCCATACTTGTCTGCTGTACCGTGGAATATCAAACAAGGTGTCTTGGCGTCAAAATTCTTCTCCAACTCGTTCAAGTTCAAAGCGGCTGATGTTGAGATTGAGATTACTCCCTTGATTCCATCTGTAGTTAGTTTCTCTGTGCCAGACACGTAAGTGTACATGTAAGATGCTACAAGATAAGCTCCAGAAGCATTACCAGCCAAGAAAATATTTGTTGTGTCAATTCCATATTTGTCGGCCTTTGTCTTCATTGTCTTTAGCGCGTCATTGACGTCGCTCAATGAAGTACGGAATGTCTTCATTGTATTGTCGTTGTTGCGGTCTGCCTTGATATTTGAACACTTAGGGATACAAACCTTGTAACCTAAATCCACGAATGTACGTGCCCACTCGAATGATGGCATGTCTTTTACCTCTCCTTCTACGAACACCACAACTGGCATCTTCTCTTCCATCTTTTTCTCTGGTCCGTAGACTGAGAATGTACGGAACTGGTCAAGCACGTCACAATCGATACAGATTGCGTAAGACAATTTGTCAACGTAGCACTCTGTGATCTGATCCTCTACAGGAACGAATGCAACAGAGGCAACTGTATCAACAGATACTTCTTTTGGAGCCGACACTTCTTTATCTGAACCAGCACAGCAGCACATCAATGTTGCAAGTGCAAAAGCTGAAATGTAATTAAAAATCTTCATGTTATTTCAATTAGTAAATTGCAGTTAAATATATGAATATTTTAAGACTAACTTGCCATGATAGTCCAAAAACTTCATTAAAATTTATAAATCCGTAATATTATATCCTTGTTTGGCGGCAATTACGACACGATTGCCTTTGCCACCTCTTTTGATGCGTCCTTACCGAACAATGCCTCTACCATTGCCAATGCGAATGCTTTTGCTGTGCCTGCGCTTCTTCCTGTGACGAAGTTGCCTGAGATCTCGTATGGTGCTCCTGTTGCCACAGCTCCCTTCAAAAACTGCTCGTAGCCTGGGTAGCATGTGGCTGCTTTGCCGTCAAGCAATCCAAGTGATCCGTAGATCATTGGTGCAGCGCAGATAGCCGCCAACCATTTCTTTTCGTCGTTGGCTTTCTTGATCAACTCTACCAATGCGGTATGCTCCAATAGAGTCTTGTGACCTGGACCTCCTGGCAAGAACAACATGTCGGCGTCGCTATAATCGTTGTTGGCGAATAGGCTGTCGGCAATCACAGTGACATTGTGCGAACCTGTGACTTCCTTCTTTCCTGTCACGCTGACTTTCTCCACTGTCGCACCTGCTCTGATTAGTAGGTCTATTGGGTAAATGGCTTCAGTCTCTTCGAAACCGTCTGCCAAAAAAACATATACTTTTTTCATTTTATCTTAATTCGAATTTGTAAGTAATGGTACCGGTCTGATTTTTCTTTCCCGGTATCGCATTGAATTTTGTCTTCTTTGCTGCGGCAATAGCCTCGTTGTGAAGACGTTTGGATGTGATATCTGTACCTGGCGCGACTTCCGCAATGATCACGTCGCCACTCTCATTCACTGTGATGCGGATCACGATGGTTCCCTCTTCCTGCTCTTTGTAAGTCGGAAGCGCCATAGTTCCGCGAAGCGAACGACCTGCAAGCGACCATGAGTTGTTGTTTCCTGTCTTTGCATGTCCTTGCGACGGTGCATTGTTTGGATCTCCAGTCGATTTGCCTTGACTTCCTGTCGAAGTGCCGTCTCCTTTGCCAGTAGATGAGTTGTCGTTGCCAAGTCCGCCGTTTCCTCCCTGTCCGAAGACATTCTTCAAACGGTTTCCGATTTCAGCTTTCTGCTTGTTCTCTTTCTCAATCTGGGCAAGTTTCTCAGCCTCTCTACGTTTGCGTTCAGCCTCCTCAGCCTGTTTCTTCTTACGTTCGGCGTCGGCCTCCTTCTTCTTGGCCTCCTCTTTCTTCTTCACCTCGTCAGCCTTAGGCATTGCCACGGTCTCCTCTATGTCCTGAGTCTCGTATGCTTCCGGAGCTGTAGATGGATCTGCGGCAGGAGATGCTTCAGCAAGTTGGCCTTCAATTTCACTGGCAGGAGTTGGCTCAAAAAAATCACTTCCTCCAAAATCGTCTGCACCGAGAGACACTGCCAAACCTTCCTCTGTGGTGTCCATCTGCGACGTCATGCAGCCGAAGATAAGCACCAAGAAAATGACAGCATGGAATACCACTGTTCCCGTCGCACCGTTGGCTTTGGCCCAGGATTTTAGTTTTTGTCTATCCATACACTCTCGTTTAGTTGACTATTTTTTCATCGGACGTGTAGCAATCACAAGCTTAAACTTGTTCTTGTTGGCAATGTCCAATATCTTCACCACCTCACCATGAGGCACACTCTCGTCGGCATATAGGGCAACGTACATCTCAGGCTCCGCTAACTGGATTCCCTGAAGGTAGCTCTCTATCTCCTCAAGCTGTATAGGACGCTCTGTCTCGTTTCCGAATGCCACATAGTGGTTGAGCTCTTTGTCTATTGTCACTCGCGTCAACGGTTTGGCCGCTGTCTGCGAATTGCTCTGCGGCAACATCAGTTTGATTGCGTTGGGATGCACCACTGATGATGTCAACATGAAGAATATCAGCAACAAGAAGATGATATCCGTCATTGATGACATGCTGAAGCTTGCCTCTGCTTTATTTCTACGTTTTAAAGCCATAGCATTCAGTTATTTAGTTGCCTGGTTCATTCAAAATATCCATAAACTCAAGTGAACGTGCTTCCATGTCACGCACTACCTTGTCGACACGAGTTGTCAAATAGTTGTATGCGAAGAATGCGATGATACCTACGAACAATCCGCCAAGTGTTGTAACCATGGCTGTGTAGATACCTCCGGCCAATGAAGATACGTCGATATTGTTACCAGCGTTTGACATCTGGAAGAATGCGTCGATCATTCCGGCTACTGTTCCCAAGAATCCGATCATTGGAGCACCTCCGGAGATTGTGGCAAGGTATGAAAGACCAGTCTCAAGCTTCGATACCTCAAGGTTTCCTACGTTCTCAACAGCTACAGAGACGTCGGACATTGGGCGTCCAAGACGCTGGATACCCTTCTCGATCATTCTCGCGCATGGTGTGTTGTTGTCACGGCAAAGATTCAAAGCCGCGTCAATCTTACCCTCATTGATGTAATCCTTGATCTTATTCATGAATGACGCATCGTATTTCGACGCTGCGTTGATCACTGTTAGTCGCTCGAAGAAAATGTAGATTGCGACGATGCTAAGAAGTAGCAAAGGGATCATAATCACTCCACCCTTCATCGCTGTGTCAAGCAGGTTGATGCTCTGCTGTGCTGGCTCCTCTACGTTGTTCACTGCAACGGTCTCAGGAATTTGTAATAGCATGTTCAAATTCATAATTCACAATATTATATAAAAGGTTCTTTGTTTACGCTTTTTTGATTGTATGGCCCATACGGTTCTTCTTTGTCTCAATGTAGAAGCGGTTGTACTTGTTTGGCTCTACCTCAATCGCTACATTCTCCACGATCTCTAGTCCGTAGCTCTCCAAACCGATTCTCTTGACTGGGTTGTTGGTCATCAGACGCATCTTCTTCACTCCAAGGATCTGAAGAATCTCAGCGCCAACTCCGTACTCTCTCTCGTCTGGTTTGAATCCAAGGTGGATATTGGCGTCGACGGTATCCAATCCTTCCTCCTGAAGTTTGTATGCCTTGATCTTGTTCATCAAGCCGATGCCACGTCCTTCCTGATTCATATATAATATGACACCCTTACCTTCTTTCTCTACCATCTCCATGGCTTTCTGTAGCTGCTCGCCACAGTCGCAACGGCGAGACCCGAAGATATCACCAGTGGCGCATGATGAGTGGACGCGTACCAAGATTGGTTCGTCTGGCTGCCATTCTCCCTTGATTAGGGCCACGTGCTCAAGACCGTTTGATTTCTGACGGAATGGAATCAATTTGAAGTTGCCATACAATGTTGGCATCTCCACCTTCTCTCCAGTCTCAACAACACACTCTTTTTTTCTGCGGTATGCGATCAAATCCTTGATGGCAATCATCTTCAGACCGAATTTCTTTGCCACCTCAACAAGCTGAGGCATACGGGCCATTGTGCCGTCCTCGTTGAGAATCTCGATAAGTGCGGCTGCGGGCTGTAGCCCTGATAGACGTGCCAAATCCACAGCAGCCTCTGTGTGGCCTGCTCTTGCAAGCACACCGTTGTCCTGGGCGTAAAGTGGATTGATATGACCTGGGCGGCCGAATGTAGTGCTTGTGCTTGACGGATCGGCAAGAGCCTGCACTGTCATCGCACGGTCGTGTGCTGACACACCAGTTGTACAACCTTCAAGTTTGTCTACAGTCACAGTGAACGGAGTCCCTAAAATAGATGTGTTGTCAGCCACCTGACGGTCAAGCCCAAGCTCTTTTGCTCTTGAGATAGTGATCGGAGCACAAAGCACGCCACGTCCCTCGCGGAGCATAAAATTGATCTTCTCTGGAGTGATAAGCTCTGCGGCAGTGATGAAATCGCCTTCGTTCTCGCGATCCTCGTCGTCTACCACAATCACAAACTTACCCTGCTTGAAATCCTCAAGCGCCTCTTCTATTGTATTTATACTATAGTTCATTGTTAGATACTGTATTTTCTTGACTAACTTCTTGTTTTTTCTTTTTTGAGAACAAATTCTTGAAGAACTTGACTATGTTTTTGCCTATCGCGCTTGCTGTAGGCATATTGAATGTCGCGTCGATCGCAGCCTTGTATGTCAGGAACAATCCAAGAGGGAAGAGCATTCCTGAGCTCAACCATGTTCCAACCCACACTGGCCATCCTCCGTTTCTCGCCATCTTGAATCCTGTGTTGTCCACGATGTAGTAGATGATGAATAGCAGGATGGAGATAACGACTGGCAATCCGAATCCTCCTTTACGGATGATGGCTCCCAACGGAGCTCCGATAAAGAAGAAGATGATACATGCGAATGAAAGTGTGAACTTACGATGTCGCTCGATATCATGTTTCCACATCTGCTTGTCGACGGAAACGTATTTGCGCTCACCGTAATAGTCAAGCTCGTTTCGAACGACCTGCATCTGGTTGATGGCTCTGTCGAACGACTCTTTCTGCTGCAATAGTGTGCGGCGGTTGATCATTGCCTCGTAGCTTTTGGCATTTTCCAGCGGGATGGTGTCAAGGTTTGTCTTGACATATCCGCTGTCGAGCTTGCGTCCGAAAAATAGGGAATTGACGTATTTGTTGGCATATGCTGTTGACAAACTGTCTGACTCTCTTTGCAATGAATCAACTACCTGTGTCAACTGCTCAAGATTCTTGGTTGTCTGTTTTCCAGCCACCGACTCCTCACTCACCATGTTAAGACTGTTGTCGTAGTCCATGATTAATTCACGGTAGGCGAAGGTCTCGCGTCGGAACGGGATGTTTTTTCTCGACACCTGGACCGCTGAGCTCTTCATATTCTCAAACATCTCGCCGTTGTGAAGCTTAAGGATAAAACCTTTCTTGTCAGCGGTAGAGACGAGCATTCCCGAATCTGCAGTGACGATTCTGATGTTGTCTGCTCCGCCAACACCTGAATTGCCGGTGAAGTCGTAGATCATCATATCATAAAGCATTCTTGTGTCTTGGTTTTTACTGCGCACATAGATGCTATAGTTTTCAATGCCAGTGTAGAATGAGCCGACAGGAATCGACACGTCTGGAGATTTGTGCTTGATTGAGCGTAGCAACACCGTCCATTTCAACTGGACCTCCGGCATCACCACATTGGAGAAGTAGAATGAACCGATGGAAAGCAGCCCAATCACCACAAGGTATGGCTTCATGATTCTAAACAACGATATTCCCGCCGCTTTCATCGCGATAAGTTCAAGACGCTCTCCCAATCCTCCGAAGCTCATAAGCGACGACAGCAGGATAGCAAGAGGCAAAGCCATTGGAACAAGAGTCAAGGCTGCATAGTAGAAGAACTGTGCCATGACTATCAAATCCAGTCCCTTACCAACCATTTCGTCGATGTATCTCCATAACGACTGCATCAGCAGGATGAATAGACATACGAAGAATGTGGCCAAGAAACTTAGCAAATAATCCTTCAAAAGGAAAGTATGTAGGCGTTTTAACTGCATCTTAAACATATTTCGACTACAAAAATAGTCTTTTTATATCTTTTTTTCGTGTTTTTACCATACTATATGTTGTGATTTTTGAGTTTTTTTTGCTCTTTTGCTATTAGAAATTATAAACAAAACAAATATTTAAGAAATGGAGTTGATTATCTGTTTGCTTATTGGTGGTCTTGCAGGATATCTTGCAGGTCAGTTGATGGGAAGAGCCAATAGCATTTTGGTTAACATTTTTGTTGGTATCGTAGGTGGAGCAATTGGCAATTTGTTGCTTGGCAATTTGGTAGGAACATTGTTCGGCAACCTTCCAACAGTTTTGGGAATCAGCATTCCTGGCTTGATCACAGCAGTGCTTGGATCTTGCATCCTTCTTTGGGTTATCGGATTGCTACAGAAGAAGTAAAACATTCACACTGGATTTGTCCAGACAGTAGAGACGTCGCGCGCGGCGTCTCTTTTTTTGTATAAAATCCACGTTGACGGATAACAACGAAAAGGAATAAGAGTTAATTTTGCACCGTTTTTTGTAAAAGACGTGGAAAAAACGTTCTGAAAAATGGGCAGCCACAAGGGATTGCCCCTACCAATATGCAATTAACTACAATTAAATAACAAAATGAAAAAATTTTTCTTGCCTATCGCCATCGTTGCTATGGGTATGTTCGCAAGCTGCGCGAAGAAGGAAGCAGCAAAGTGTGAGGCTGGTGCAGTAAAGTGTTGCGCATACCAGGATTCAGTAAAGGCAACATTGAACGCTGCTGTTAACACTCCAGAGGAGGCTATCGCTCGTTTGAAGGATGGTAATGCTCGTTATGTGGCTGGAAAGTCTTGTTTCCCTCACGTTGACGCTGCTCGTATCGCTGAGACATCAAATGGTCAGAAGCCTTTCGCTGCTGTTGTAGCTTGCGCTGACTCACGTGTTCCTGTAGAGTTCATCTTTGATCAGGGTATCGGTGATATCTTCGTTATCCGTACAGCTGGTAACAATGTAAACGACGACGCTGTTATGGGTAGCATCGACTACGCAATCGAGCACCTTGGCGTTAAGACTGTAGTCATCCTTGGCCACGAGTCTTGTGGTGGTGTGACAAGCGCTATCGAGGGCGAGATTAAGGCTAACGACGAGGCTAAGATCGACGAGTTGCTTACTATGATCCAGAACGACGTTAAGCAGTATGTTGGTAAGAAGGATTCTCTTGACGCTGCAATCCGTTTGAACGCTGCAACTCAGGTTAAGAGAATTGATGATCGCAATCTTGTTAAGGAGTTCGTTGAGTCTGGTAAGACTAAGATCGTTGG
>DCIP01000239.1:12827-18840 GCA_002317115.1 Candidatus Scybalocola fimicaballi | reverse complement strand
GCTTACAAGAAGAACATGTTCGCTCTACTTGGCAAGCCAGGTTACGAGGAGGCTACAAAGGCAATGAACGCTCGCCTTGGTAGATAATCTTTTGAATCAAATTTGATTCTATATAGGGAGATGTGAGTAATCGCGTCTCCTTTTTTGTCGCCATTTACCAATAGTTTTTTCTATTTTGTTTGTATTTTAGCATTCATAAAAATTTAAGACTTCAATATGGGAAAAATACAAATGTCAGATGAGGAATTCTGCAGCGAATATATAGCTTCTTTTGATGCCAGCCCAACCGACAATACAGGTTGTCTGATTGTAGTTGCATTATTTTTAATCCCCTTTTTTATATGTTTCGTTATAGTGTCATTGATAAAGCAAGACAAAGATATTTTTGCGGCAAGTGCAGTTTTAGGTTTATTGATAGTTCTAGCTCTACATCTTCCTGTCAGTGAATATATAAGAAAGCGAAATTTCTTAATAAAGGTGGGGCTAAATGAGAAACAGGCAAAACGTAGGTATGAATTTATAAAATATAAGAAACAGTACATGCCGTTGGTGCAGAGAATGTGTAGACTGAATATGCATCCGATATTGAAGCAATTAGACTTGCTGGAATCTACATTTCGTTCTGCCAATGTTTTTTTGAGTGAATTTGTCTTTGAAAGGGAGTATACAGATGAAGAATACGAGGATTCTATAAATCAAATGAAACATCAATTATCTAAAGAAGAAATAGACACAATAATAGAATTTTTGTTTCAAATTGCTGTGTTGGAAGACGGAATTAAGGATGATGAATGGGAATTGTTGATGTCTATTATGAATAACATTTATCCGTATAAATTAGGCGATTTTTATGCGAAGATAAAAATAGAGTCCTTTGTCAAGAAATATACTCCGTTTCGCAGAAGTTTTGCCGACGATGCAAAAGATGAGAAGACGGAAGAATCCCAGCGTCGACTTGTGCCACCGCATTTGAAACCATATTATGCTATTCTTGGCTTAGATGATAATGCGTCCGACAAGGATATAAAGCGAGCCTATCATAATCTTGCGTTGCAATATCACCCAGATTTGATTAAGAATGCGGATCGAGTTAAAGAGTGTGAGGCAAAGATGGTGAAGATTAATGAGGCTTATGAGAAAATCAGAGGATAGTATTTGAAGCAATCCTTATTGGGGTATATAATCTTATAAATATAAATTAAGAATATGGGAAAAATACAGATGTCAGATGAAGAATTCTGCTACGAATATATTGCTGCTTTTGATGCCAACCCAACCGACAACATAGAACGTTCATTTGTCTTTTTGGTGAATGCTGCTGCAAAATTGTCTCTCTTTTTTATACTTTCAATTGTATTAAATATTTATGATAAAGCAATATTATTAGGTCTTTTGGATTTAGTTCTCATAATATCTTGTTTTTTATATCCGCATATCCATAAATATGTTAGAAAACGAAATTTCTTAAAAAAGGTAGGACTTAATGAGAAACAAGCAAAGCGTAGGTATGAATTTATAAAATATAAGAAACAGTACATGCCGGTGGTGCAGAGAATGTGTAGACTGAATCTGCATCCGATATTGAAGCAATTAGACATGTTGAAATCATCATTCCGTTCTACCAGTGGTGTTTTGAGTGAATTTGTCTTTGAAAGGGAGTATACTGATGAAGATTATGAGAATTCTATAGATCAGATCAAATACAACATAGAAGAAAGAGATACAATTATGGAAATATTGTTTCAAATTGCTATCTTGGAAGACGGAATTCACGACGATGAATGGGAATTGTTGATGTCTATTATTAAGAACATTTATACAAGAATTCAGTTGAGTAATGATGATTTTGTGAATATGAAGATTGATGCCTTTACCAATAAATATTCTAAGTTTCGCAGAAGTTTTGCCGACGACGCAAATGATAAGAAGAGGGAAGAGTCCCAGCGTCGACTTGTACCACCGCATTTGAAACCATATTATGCTATTCTTGGCTTAGATGATAATGCGTCCGACAAGGATATCAAACAAGCCTATCATAATCTTGCGTTGCAATATCACCCAGATTTGCTTAAGAATGCGGATCGAATTAAAGAGTGTGAGGCAAAGATGGCGAAGATTAATGAGGCTTACGAGAAAATCAGAGGATAATATTTGAAACCCTTTGCAATCCTTATTTTAGAAGACAAATATTGATTTTGACAGAAATAATTGTATTTCTGCGTTGGGGTGTGTATATTTGTAAATAAATTTATTAGGACAAACGGGAAAAAAATAAAAAACCGAAATTTTATGAATAATTTGCTCAAATTGTTAGCTTCATTTGCAGCGGTCGCTTTTACGACGCTTATGCATGTCTCGTGTAGTGAAGAAAGCGATGAAATTCCTAATTACAATATAGCAGGCAAGGTTTTTGAGAAATCAACTGTTGACAATGAAAATGGAGATCACGAAGCGACCACCATGTTGTTGAAATTTAACGCCGACAGCACTGTGGTGCGATACAATATGTTCTGCTATCTTATTGGTGATTATATCACTGTAACCGATTTGTCTGATACAGCTTCGTATAGAGTAGAAGGCAACGCAGTCACAATCCTAAGGCAGAGTGATACTTTGATCTCTACAATTACCGAGAGTGAGGATGTCACATATTTGCGTGTCCCTGTAGATGGTTTGTTCACTTCTACAACTATGACAGTGGGGGGACATATCAAGCAGTTTGAAAGAATTCATAATCATGAGTCATTGGATCCGTTGATCAAAAATGGGGATACGTTGATCACTGTGGCAAAAGGGGACCGTTATTTGGCATGCACGGGCAAACGTTCGTATGTCCTTGATATTGATTCTGTGTCTGGCACAAATGCAAACCATGATCAGTATGTGTCCTTCACAGTTGAGGGTATTCCGGGCAACTTTGTTATGTCCGAAGCCTCAGGAAATGTCTATTTGATGAAATTTGGCACAATGGGCTGTGCTCCGGTAGATAAGATGATGGCTGAACTTCAGCCTAAGGATGTTGTGTTTGAATTGGTTTGCGATGGTTCTGCTCCAGAGTTCACTTTTATCGCTCCTTCACTCGACACTAACCTTAACGGTCAAAAATTACCGACAAGGTTTGCAAAATTGTATGAAAAGATATACTAATTTTATTTTTCAGATTAATGTGAACACATCGGCATTCGCCGATGTGTTTTTTTTTATACTTATTTCTTTTTTGTTTAAAATCTCCGATGGATTCGTGAAAAATCTTTTTGTTTAAATTTTTGCCCACCTTCTTTGGTACGTTTCAATGTCTCTCTTATTCGTTTAATTGCGATATTTGCCACGTGTGAACAAACACGTTATATCTCTATCTAATACACATTTAATGCAGAAGGATTATGAAAGGATTTAATAAATTGGTTTTTGCAACATTTCTGTCGGCTTCTCGTTTGTTCGCAATATCGCGACAAATGGAAGCCTTCGACAGAGAATTGCATACGAATACGACTTTCAACAGCTTTTAATATTTGTAGATACGGTGCACTTGTGAATGCTTTGTCAGTCACAAGTGCAACCAATCTAACGGATAACTCTTTATAATTAGAAACAATAATACCCAATAACAATACGCATTCTAATCAAAAAAGGTCGCGACAGTCCCGTCGCGACCTTTTTGTTTTTCCCAATTGATAAAACGAAAAAAAACATAAGAAAACTTTGGAACGGGTTTTCAATCGTTAATGTTTTCCCCGTTTGGGTGTTTTCCAGAACAAACGAGTTTGTGGGTTTTCCAAGCGTGAAATATTTTATATAAAACGCTGTTTTCTGTTTATATTCACATTGATAATATATGCGATGATGTACAAACGTACAAAACTAGAGGTGCATTCTTCTTTGTTAAGCGATTATTATTTTATGTTAATGTGATTTTGTAGTGAAATTTAATTTTGCGATCGTCAATAAAAGGCGATAATGGAATGTCTTTTAGACGCACGACCGTGAGAGACGCACGGACGTGCGTCTCTACGAGATTCATATGAATTTAAATTTGATAACTTAAATACTAGACTTGATGAAAAACATTTTACTAACTGCTGCGGCTCTTATGATGTCGGCATCTATTTGGGCTGACAATCCGATCTTCCAGACGGATTTTACTGCCGACCCTGCGCCAGTGGTGATCGGTGACACTGTCTTTGTGTTCACTTCCCACGATGAGGATGGTGTGGATTACTTCACTATGAACCAGTGGAGAGTATTCTCTTCTGTCGACATGGTCAACTGGACTGACCGTGGTGTGCCGATGAAGAATAACGGTTTTGCGTGGGCTGACAAGGATGCTGCCTGGGCTTCACAGATGATTGAGAGAGACGGTAAGTATTATTTCTACGTTACTACTACATATAAAGGTCCGCGTGCTATCGGTGTGGCTGTGGCTGATCACCCTGCCGGACCTTATAAGGATGCTATCGGCAAACCACTTGTCGGACCAAACTGGGATTATATCGATCCTACTGTATTCATCGACAACGGTCAGGCTTACTTGTTCTGGGGCAATCCAAAACTTTATTGGTGCAAACTCAACAAGGATATGGTCTCTGTAGATGGTCAGGTGCATCAGACAAACCTTACTTCGGAATCGAATTATAAGTATACGGAAGGTCCGTGGATCCACAAACATAATAGTCTTTATTATATGATCTACGCTTCTCATGGTGTGCCTGAGAAAATCTCTTACTCTACAAGCAACAGCATCGAAGGTCCGTGGACATCTCGTGGAATCATTCAGGAGGGTGGAAACAAGAATGAGGTTAATAATTTCGCCTTCACAATCCACTCCGGTGTGATTGATTTCAAAGGTCACGCCTATTATTTCTACCACAACCAGAACCTACGTGGTGAGGAGGGCTACACTGGAGGCTTCACTCGTTCATGTTGCGTGGAGGAGTTTAATTATGGAGCCGACGGTTCTATCCCATTCATCCCAGCCACAAGTCTTGGCGTGAAGAACGCAGTCAAGAATCTTGATCCATATTCAAGAGTGGAGGCTGAGACAAAGGCTTCGTCTCACGGATTGCGTATGGACTACAACGACAGAAACAACATCTTCGTGAAGGGAATCGACAAAGGTGATTTCATTAAGGTTCGTTCCGTCGACTTTGGAGAAGAGGGAGCGTTCAAGTTTGTTGCATCTGTTCGTTGTGCTTCAGGAAAGGGTGGCACATTGGAGGTTCGTTTAGATAAGAAGGATGGACAAATTGTTTCTTCTGTCAATGTAAACCCTACAAACAATGCTTGGACTGAGGTTGAGGCAGAGGTGATGAACGTCGCTGGACTTCATGATATCTTCTTCACATTCTCTGGTTCCAACACAGACATGTTCGACTTCGACTACTGGTATTTTGTAGACCAGTCTCACAATATTCCTCAGACTCCATACAATGTAGAGCCAGCTGAG
This sequence comes from Candidatus Scybalocola fimicaballi, assembly GCA_002317115.1. Lineage (GTDB taxonomy): Bacteria > Bacteroidota > Bacteroidia > Bacteroidales > Paludibacteraceae > UBA1723. Next base: position 13,397 of record DCIP01000239.1, on the reverse strand, counting down.
ATCCCAGGTAAGATTCAGGCAGAGGAGTATGATCTTGGTGGTTCGGGTAAAGCCTACTATGACATGGACGGACAAAACCGTGGAGAGGCATTCCGTAAAGATGGTGTCGACGTGTATAAATCAGATGAGATCGACGGTTATGCTGTGGGCTACGCACAAAAAGGAGAGTGGCTTGAGTACACAGTCAATGTCAAGATGGCTGACGAGTATAAGATTCGTGCTCGCTTGTCTACTGGAAATGATAAGGCAGGAATCAAACTTTATCTCGACGGTGAGGCAATCTCAGATTTCATCCAGACAGCAGACAACGGTGGAGAATGGGAGTCGTATTTGATTGCTGAGACTAAGACAACAAAAGTGTTGCCAGAAGGTGAGCATATCTTGAAACTTCAGATTGAAGGAGACTGGATCAACATCGACTGGATTGAATTCCTTGATAAAAACACAGATGTCTCAGAAATCGTGAGCACTCCAACCCTTAGCGGAGATTATACTGTTTATAATGTCGACGGAAAGAAAGTCGGCACAATCAACGTGAACAAATCCGTCGCACCAAAGGATATCTTGAAA
>DCIP01000239.1:0-12688 GCA_002317115.1 Candidatus Scybalocola fimicaballi | reverse complement strand
GATTTCCACGTCTCTCCAAGCGGTAATGATGCTTCAGAGGGTACGATGACTGCTCCCTTCAAGACTTTGGAGCAGGCTCAGCGCGCAGTGCGTGGAGTAAATAAATCAATGTCGGAAGATATCAACGTCTATCTTCATGAGGGCACATATCAGCTTACCAGCACTTTGCGTCTTTCCAATGCCGACGGTGGAACTAATGGACATTATGTCCGCTACAAAGCTGCTCCCGGTGAGACTCCGTTGGTGACGGGAGGAGTTCCGGTGAACGGATGGGAACTTTACGACGCAGATAAGAATATCTGGTGTGTCAAAGGAGTGGAGAATAGATTCCGTCAGCTATATGTCAACGGGAAGAAAGCCATCAGAGCACGTCATCCTAATGTCAAGGCTAATGGCGACCACTATTTCAACCGTCTTGCAAAGGTCGATACTTTCGGCAGGGCTTTCGACGTCTACACTGACCAGATCAAGAAACTTGAGAATATCAAGAAATCGGAGATCCATGTGATGGTGGCGTGGGCAGACCAGGTGCTTAGAATCGAGGATGTGAAGTATAATGGCAACACTTGTAAGATCATCCCACAGGATCCTGAGCGTACTCGTCTTTTCCGTAGAGCTTATCCGATGCTTGGAACTGCATTTATGAGTAATCCTCCAAAACAGCAGTGCTACTATCTTGAGAATGACATGTCGCTTTTGGATATGGCAGGAGAGTGGTATCTCGACGAGGATAAAAATACTCTTTATTATATGCCTCGTGAGGGTGAGGATATGACGACGGCTAATGTGGTGGCTCCTAATCTTGAGACTTTGATACAAGTCGCTGGAGAAAGCACAAAGAACAAGGTGCAGAATATCTCCTTCAGCGGTATTGTCTTTGCTCACACTAATTTCATGCGTCCGAGCAGAGAGGGTTTGCTTAATCTCCAAGCCGGACAGTATGCAGTGAAAGTGGAGGACAGAGGCTATTTGAAATCTAATGAGTTTATGCTTTGGCATCCTAACGCTGGTGTGGAGGTGACAAACGCAAGCCGTGTCACTTTTGAAGATAATATCTTCACTCAGATGGCAGCAACTGGTCTTGATTTCACCTCTGGAACTAACGACACTCGTATTGAGGGCAACGTCTTCACTGAGATTGGAGGATCAAGTATATCAATCGGCAAGTTTGCTCCGGATTCCTTGACTGAGATTCACAAAGGTTATAATCCATCTGATAAAGATGAGATATGTACTCGCGACACGGTGAAGAACAACTACGTCCACAACACAACTAATGAGATTCAGGGTGGTGTGCCGATTCTTGGTGGCTATCCGAGATATATTGTGATTGAGCATAACGAAGTATCGTATGCTAATTACACAGGAATCTCCGTAGGTTTTGGTTGGACAAAGAACCAGACTGCGATGGATGGCAACAAGATCAACTATAATGAGATCCACCATATCGCAAGATTGCTTTGCGACGGTGCTGCCATCTACACTCTTTCCAACCAAGGAAAGAATGGTCAGATCATGTATAATTATAGCCACGATATCAATGGCTCAAACTGGGCTGACTACTGGACTTGCCCAATCTATCAGGATGAGGGAACAAGTGGATTCGAGATTGCTTATAATGTGGCTGTGAATGCTCCGAAGGGGACAGCCTGCAACCAGTGTGGCACTAATTATGCCCACGACAATGACGGAAGCGATAAGAACGTCATCAGCAATGCTGGTATTGAGGCAAAATACAAAGGCATAAAGAATAAGATGATTCCGTTGCCAAACTTTGCCGAGTCCATTCCACAGGAGCCATACGAGTCGGCATTTATCATTCCTGGCAAGATTGAGATGGAAGATTATGATTTAGGTGGACAGGGAATCGCCTACTACGATAAGGATGTGGAGAATCAAGGCACACAGTATCGTAACGACGGAGTGGATATTGTCACAGTCGACTCAATCAGTGATGTCAAAGGTTTTGCAATCGGTTATACTCAAGAAGGCGAGTGGACCGAGTACACAATCAACGTGGAGAAATCGGCGGAGTATTTCTACAAGGCTCACGTCGCAAGTGGATTGGATTTCTCAAGTTTCATTATGATGGTCGACGGTACACAGATTGCCGACACCGTCAAGATACCACAGACCGACAACTGGAACACCTATACTACAGTGAGTGGCAAAACATCGGAGATTACTTCGGGTGAGCATATCCTACGAATCAGAATCAGTGGAGCATACGCCAACATCGATTGGATTGCCTTTGCCGACACTAAGGAGGGACTTGGCGAGTTGACTGGTAATATCGACATTGTGGCAGAGCCAACAGAAACCACTGTGGTGGATATGATGGGACGACGCTTGGCTACAATCGTTGCCAGCAGCGACGTCGATGCGGCTAAACAAATAAAAGAAAAAGGATTGCCTGCTGGAATTTACGCATTAAAATTCAGCAATGGTAAGACTCAGCTCATTATCATGAAATAACCTTATTACAATTTATTTTTTGTCGGGGCTGGTTTTGGTAATCCGCTCCGACTTTTTTATTAAATTGATAGTTCAAAAGTCGTGCTTGTCAATAAATTTTTTAAAATGGGTGATGAAAATTGAAAATATTACTATTTTTGCTTACTCTAAAACTAAACACATCTAAACACATGTATAATTTCGAATTGTAATAGGGTTTAATATATGGGTAAATTTACTATCAAACTAATGGCGGTGCTTTGCACCATAACGTGTAGCCTCGGTAGTGCGTTTGCACAAGGAAGCTCTCGTACATGGAGTTCTGGCAGTTATGTAAAAGTAAACATCAACTCAGGAAATCCGGCGTTCCCTTATCCTCAGTTCTTGGAATATAAGACAGGTAAGACTTTGGCAAAATATAATGCTGAAGGTGTTACTCATGCCGACATGGAAAAGACTGGTCGTGAGGCATACGAAATCATGAGCCACCGTTGTAGATACGATGGCGGTACACATTGTGGTGTGCCTTATATCACTTTCAACAATTTCCGTAAGTTTGGAGATAAAGAGATGCCTCAGGGTGGAGCAGAGTTCTGTACTGAGGGAGATGGATATATGATGTTGGCTGCGGCAATCTTTGCTGACCAGGCGACATTCAACGGTTTGTGGATGTGGATCCACGATAACCGAATCCCGCATCGTGTGAGATATCAGGATGGTAAGGTGAGACTTCCAAACTATGAGTTTGGTGGTGGTCTTCCAATCTGTTATGCGATGGAGGGAAGTACAGAAGAAAATCACGGTTCGGCTACCGACGGTGATGATGATATCGCAATGGCCCTACTAATCGCCTACAAGCAGTGGGGTGAGTTTATGATGCAGGATGGCAAACCTGTCCTTGACTTTAATGGCAAGCCAATCTCTTACAAAGAGGCTGCAGAAGATTTCTTGAAGGCATTCGTTGATACATTCAATTATACATCAATTAATGGCGACGGTACTCTTTATCAGGGTGGTCACATGAGTGGTAATATCGGTGTCGACGGTTATGTTAAGGGTGGTAACAAGGGTAAAGAGGTCTCTTCTTGGAGAAATACTCAGACTACATATCCAGATATTTCACAGTTTAGTAATATCTCAGGTGGTGGTGGAGACGGTAACACTCACACCGACTACTGTGCTCCAGCATATTATAATGAGTTCGCTAAATGGTTTGAGAGTGGCGACGTCGAGGCTAACGATTGGCAGATTGGCCAGTACAAACGTGCAGAGGCATCTTCCGACTGGTTGTGCGGTCAGGCTTATGCGCAAGGATTAGTTTCGAGTCTTGGTACAACAAACATGGCAACAGATGGAAAACCTACATTCACTAACTTTAGTGAGGGTGAGGACTTCCGTACAATGTGGCGTATGGCACAGAACTATTTGTGGCATGGCGCTCCTGAATACACTTGGAATCCTACTACTCACCAGATTGAGAAGGGTTCAAACACAAGTGAGTATGATATGGCTCTACGTGCAGCTGCACTAATGAAGGAGCCTCCTGCAATGGACGGTTCTGGAAAGTGGTGTGGTAAGTTGGGTGCTTCTCCAGACCCAGGTCAGCCATCGTTCTGGGGACCTGCTCAGATCAAGATGTGTTATAACACTGAAGGAGGCGTGTTGTCGCACTACGGTGCTAACTATGCTTTGGGTTGTGCCGCTCCAGCCGTTGTTATCAATGAGGATTTGGATTTGATCGCCGACATGTATCGCCAGAGTGAGTTGATGTGGGATGACGCATCTGGAGAGTCGAGCGCTTTGACAGATGATGAGAGATACATCGAGAGTATGCCTAAATACTTCCATGGATGGTTCCGTTGCTTGCCATTGTTGACTTACACAGGTAACTGGCATCCAGCAAGCGACATGAAGTCGGCTGCCAACATGAAGGTATATATGTCAGTGGATAAGACATACGCTTACGTTGATGATCCAATCGACTACACTGTTCAGTATCGTAACTATGGTAGCGCGGATGCTAAGGGAGTTAAGATTGAGACAGAGATTGATCCTAACTATGAGGTCGTAAGCATCTCTAACGGTGGTAAGTTCAGCGGAGGTAAGATCGTTTGGAATATCGGTGATGTGCCAGGATTCAAGACTGGTGGATTGGATGCCACAATCGACTCTGTGTCATTCCGCGTCGTCGCAAGAGATACACTTAATCCACGTATCTGTTTGACAAGTACAATCTCAGGTTCAAACTTTGAGGATTGGGTAAGTAACGAGTATCCTAACCACGCTACATATACTATGGAGCGTAACTGTGTGGATATCTTGGCCAACAGAACATTGATGATTAAGAAGAAGGCTAACCGTACAAAACTTAATCCTAACGATGCTGTGACATTCACAGTGGAGTTCTCAAATAGTTCAGAGGGTGGTGAAGGCTCATGGATGAACGGTGGACGTGACCACGTCAACCTATCATACGGAAACACAATCATGGAGTCGTATGGATTCCGTCAGTTCTACCGTTTCTGGAATGATGCTCACGAGGCTTACATCGATTTGGGTAACTACCGTATGTCATATTTCATGAATGATGGAGCTGCAATCGGTTTGTATGATGAGGCAGATAACCCTACAGGTTGGACATTCCAGTTGGATAACGGTAATGATATGACTAAGTATGGTTGGATGCCTAACGGTGCCACAACTAAGTTTACATATCAGAAGCTGCCTACTGGTAGTGATGAGCACGGAAAGTGGAACCAGAGAATCATGATCCAGTTCCCTAAGACATTGATGGCCACAACTACTCATGTATATGACAAGTTGGATTCCAAGTATTTGCTTCATAAGGGAGGTTGGGGACCATGTTTCTTCCGTACTGTATTGAAGACAAACCCTGCTCAGCAGGTGACAGAGCGAGTTAAGGACGACTGGTCTTACGATCCAAAGTTGGAGATCAACAACCTCGATGGACAGGCTCAGATCTATACACTTGTCTCTCCAAACTTCGCCGACTACAACAACTTGGGTTACGATGTGACTGTTCACTCACGTTACGCTTGTGATCCGTTGGATAACGATAATTACGATCGTGTGTTGGTTGAGGAGTTCGACGGTTATACATGGAGACGTATCATCGGACGTGGACCGCTTCCAGGACGTGAGGCATACGATGTTACTGTAATAGATACTATCCCATACGAGTTGGAGTGGGTATGTTGGAAGGATAGTACAGCGTTGAAGGACGACAAGGGAGAGAAGATCAAGGCTACTTATACTCCTGCCGCTAATCCTAAGAGCGCTGGTTACACAGGTATTGTTAAGTGGACAATCCCAACTATGTTGGTCGGTGAGCAAGATAAACTTGTCTACATGTGTAAGGCAAGAGATTTGGGTTGCCCTGACGTCGACGATACATATTATATGAATGTGGCATGGATCAGTTCAAAGACTGACTCTCCAGATTCATCAAGAGTAGAGTTGATGACAACATGTACAGAGTTGCCACCACAGGCTGAGCCTCAGGATGCTTTGTTCAAGAAGGCATCAAAGAAGAAGGTGATGATCGGTGACGACATCTCTTATACACTTACATTCAAGAATACTCTTGGAAGCACTACTGATGTTGACTGTAAGTCGACAAGTGGACTAATCAAACTTGGCAATGGTATTTTGCCAGAGATTGGAACAAAGGGATACAAACTTCAGACTAAGGGCGACGGTACACCATTCTTCTTCGCTCACGACCATTGTTATGGTGCTGATGGAGAGGTGTTCTTCACAATCGAAGACGGTTCTAACAACCAGGAGACTTATATCGTGTTCAGATACGAGGGCGGTACTCCAGGTAAGGCAGACTTCAAGGGAGTGGCTATGAAGATCATGGTCAACAAGGATGGTAAGAATTTCTTCGGATTCTACTTGTATGACAATGGTAAGCAGATTGACGCTCAGGGTACAAGCTGGCAGGATTCGCCAATCACATTCATGGGATCATCTACTGAGGTTAAGTTCAAGTTCGTCCTTAAGGGAGAGAAACTTTATATGTATATCAACGACGAGGATGACGAGTGGACAAACGTTGCCAAGGATTGGAACGTGACTGCTAAGGGCCCTGGATATTTCGGAGCTTACGTCAACAGTAATGGTAATGCAAGCTGCCAGATGTCTCAGTTCAAGACAAATCTTGATTACGCGTTTGATATCACAATTGGAGATGATCTTCCAGCTGAGCTTTCTGATATCACAAATATTTCAGATAAGGGAACATATGATGCGTCAAAGCATACGATCACATGGCCTACATTCGCAACAACAGCTAAGGATGCTATGGCTCCTAATGATTCGGTTGTCTATACATTCGATGCCACTGTTGATGCTTGCGATAAGTTTGTCAACAACTACGGTTGGGCTACAGTCTACGGACTTGATTCGTTGAAGGTGCTTAACACAGTTGAGTGTGGTGAGGTTGAGTGTGATTTGACAGAGGTCGTCGCAAGTTTGGCTCTTGAGGAGATTTGTGATGGCGACAGCACTTATATCAAGACTGTGGCAACTCCAAAGTCTAAGAACTACACATACGAGTTCTTTAGTGGTAAGACATCGTTGAATGAAAAGCCAATCAAGGCAGATTCGTTCTTCGTTAAGGAGACAGGTTCATATTCAGTGACTGTTTACAACGAGGAGATTCCAGGTTGTAAGTTGTCGTCTGATCCTGTTAAACTAACAGTTAATCCGCTTCCAGAGAAGGCTTTGGAGAACGGCGTCGCATTGTGTGACGGTGAATCTCTTGATTTATCGAAGGCAGGTATCGAAGGATTCGATTTGACTTGGTATATCGACAACGTCGGAGCATTTGAGGTGGAGGATCTTAATATCGACGGTGAGAATGTTCATGGCGAATACTACTACACTGTTACAGATAAAACAACTAAGTGTACTGGTGCAATTCAGATGATGGAGGTCTCTAAGGAGGCTATCCCTGCTGTGCCTACAGTGACTTCTCCTAAGGAATTTGCCGTTGGCGTTGGTAAGGAGGATATCACTAAACTTGCCACTTCGGAGGATGGACGTGTGGTATGGTATGAGTCGGAGACATCAACAGACTCTTTGCGTACTCCAATCATGGTGTCTGTCGCAACAGAGGATACAATTACTTATTACGTTAGCGCAATCTCTAAGGGTGGTTGTGAGAGTGAAAGAGAGAAGGTTGTGATCTATATCACAAGTTCAAATAAACCAAAGGTGAGCGACACAACGTTGTGTATCGGTGAGACTGTCGATGTGACAGCATTGGTTGAAACTCCTGAGAAGGGACAGACTTTGATCTGGTGCGACGCGAGTGGTGCTCCGGTTGATGAGCCAACTCCATTCAAGAGCGAGACTCCAGGTGAGACTAAGTATTATGTTAAGTCAACAAATGGAACTGCTGAGAGCGACGTCGCAGAGATCACAATCACTACAGTAGGTGTTGGATCAGCAATCACAGCTCCAGTATCATATTGTGAGGATGCCACTGCTGAAAAACTTGTCGCTACGACTGATGCGTCATCGTTGAGCGAATATGTCAAGGCGGACAACGCATCTAAGTTTGAGTGGTATCTTGGTGGAGTGAAACTTGATGACGACGCGTTGACTCCGTCGACATCGAAGGTCTCTTCAACTACAACTAACACATACAAGGTTGTGCCAACTTACACAATCGCAAAAGACCATGTATGTAAGGGAGACACTACAACACTTGACGTCACTGTTAAGCATATTGATGCTCCTGCAGTCAACAACGTGATCACATACACATTGGGTGATACTTTGACAGACGGAACATTCAAGAATTTGCTTGCTCAGGATGAGTCGGCTGTCACTCCAGGCAAGGATATGACTCTTGTTTGGTATGATGAGGATATGAAAGAGTTAACTTCAGCTCCAGTGCCAACAGCCGACAAGAGCATGACTGTAGATGTTAAGCTTAAGTATTATGTAAGCCAGAAGGACGAGGACGGATGTGAGAGCGTATTGAGCGACGTCGACGTGATTGTCAGTTTGACTCCAGTGCCAAAGACAAAGGTCGCTCGCTTCTGTGAGGATGTAGCAGCAGAGGACCGTATCGAGGATTATGTGGAGAAAACAGATCCTACATACACTTTGAAATGGTACGACGCTGACAAGTCGAAGGGAGGAATTGAGACATCAGCTCCTGTGATCTCAACAGCTAAGACATCTTCTCAGCCTACAGATACAACAACATACTATGTATGTCAGGTAGACGAAGGTGGAGCAGAGTCGTCGACAGTGCCAGTTAAGGTCATCGTTTATGCACGACCTCAGCTTAAGACACATTTCGACACTGTATGTTCAAGAGCCGTTAACCTTGACACAATGTGGGTGGTAAGCAACGACGTCTCTAATGTATATTCATCATTTACAGATGAGAGCGGCGCTCCTTTGAATAACCCTAACGCTATCGACAAGACAGGTCATTACAAGGTGATGGGTTATTTCAAGATGCCAAACGACACAACTATCAAGTGTCAGAGTTCAAACCCAGAGGAGATTTATGTTGAGATTCATAGAATCGACTCGTTGTCAATCGTCGGTGCAGCTTCTGCTTGTCCTGACGCATCTGTAGAGTTGGACGCTTTGGTTAAGGGTGATACTTACGATGCTGATCTTACTTATACTTGGAACCTAACTAACAACTCTACTAAACCAGAGACAGGCAACTTTGTAAGCGATGCGTTGACTAAGCCAACTAAGTTTGAGGTTACTGTTTCTGATGGATATTGTACTAAGAAAGCTGACTATACAGTTAAGATCGGTCAGGGTGAGGTAAAGGGTTCAATTATTTTTACAGAGAAGAATGGCAATACAGAGACAATCTCTGCTCATGGAGATCCAATCTCATTCTATGCATGTGGTGAGAACTACACATTGCTCGCTGATTTGGAGTCGGATGACAACAAGTTCAATTGGAGCAACGGTGAGACAGCACAGACAATCAGTTTGACTGAAGCTGGAGAGTATGAGGTGACATTCGTTAATGAGTGTGAGACAAGCCAGAAGATTGTTGTCTACGATGCAGGAATAAAGAATAATACAATATCTAAGGATACAATTCTATGTGAGGGTGCTAAATATGCGATGGAGTTGAAATTCACTTGTAGCGAGACTCCAAGTGTAGAATGGCAGTTGGATGGTTCTCCTATCAGCACTTCAAATTCTATTTCAATTGCGTCGGCTAAAGCATCTGATGCCGGTAAGTACACTTACACTATCACAAACAGAAACTGTGTGGTGGATGAGACATACGGAGAATTGACAGTGTCAGAGGCTCCTAAGTTTACAAAGATTGCTGACGACACAACTGTATGTGAAGGATCGACAGTGGCAATTGGTTTGAAATCACTTACACCTTCGACTGCCAAGATAGAGTGGGAGAGTAATTCTACTCTAACAGCAACAGGTTTGGAGGCTGCTGTATCGCCAACTGAGACAACAACATATCGATTCTCAGTTTCGCAAACAGGAGGATGTGAGGTTAAGGATTCAATTCTTGTTGATGTGGAAGAACCAATTGAGTTCACGGTTTCACCAACAGATACGATAGTGTGTATGTCAGCAAATAAGATTAATTTGTCGACAAAAATCACTGCTGGAAAACCTCGTAAGTACTCATGGAAGAATGATGCTGGCGACGAGTTGTCTACATCACCAATCTTCAAGGCTCCTGCTGATTTGATAGGAGAGACGGTTTACACTGTGTCTCTTTCAAATGGAGTTTGTGAGGCAGTTACAGCGAAGTCTACAATCAAGGTGGTTGGATATCCATCTATCGAGGCAGTCGATCAGAAGGGTTATCGTGACGTGACTATCATACCATCAGCAAACAACGAATCGACTGACGTTATGTATAAGGTTGACAATAGTGAATTCCAGACTTCAGATAGATTCAATAATTTGAAATATGGATCACACACTGCGTACATCATGGATGAGTACGGATGTAAGAGTGACTTCGAGTTCATAACTGAGGCCCCTGGCATTGAGTTCCCTTCAGTGATTACTCCAAACAACGACGGTGTAAACGACGCGTTTATGTCAGAGACAGTGGCAGAGGCATATCCAGATGCCAAGGTCACAATCTTCGACCGTTATGGAAAGAAACTTGCTGAGATCAAGGGAGACGAATCGTGGGATGGAATGTATCTTGGAAAGAGAATGCCGTCTACCGATTATTGGTATGAGATTTGGATTGATGAGATCCGAAAGAAATATGTCGGACACTTCACTTTGATCAATGAATAATCCCAAAGGCGACGCGAGCAATCACGTCGCCTTTTTTTTATTTGCCAATTAGATTTCCTGTTTTGTTTGTATATTAGCATTTGAAAGAAACTTTAGATTCCAATATGAATAAAATACAGATGTCTGATAAAGAATATTGTGAAGAATATGAGTCCACTGAACTTTCTGATCCCCAGGATGTCGGGTTGGGTATTCTTGTTTTCGTTGTATTCATTTTCATCTTTGAGATTTTTTTTGTCAAGATAGTTAAGGATACTAGACTATTAACAACAGAAGTAGGAGTATATGTGATTATAACTTTTATTATGTCTGTGATGTGTGGCAAAGGATTAGTATATCCGCCTATTAAGAAATTTTTAAGAAGAAGAGATTTCTTAAAAAAATTAGGATTGGACGAAGCCCAAGCGAAACGCAGGTATGAATTTATAAAATATAAGAAACTGTACATGCCATTAGTGCAGAGAATGTGCAGGCTGAATGGACATCCCATATTAAAGCAATTAGAATTATTGAAGGAAAAATTACGTTCAGACATAAATGACTTGAGTGAATTCGGCTTTGTGAGAGATTATTCGGATGAAGACTATGAGGAATCCTTAAGACTGATAAAAGAAAAACCGATTGAGGAACAAGAAGCAATAATTGACATATTGTTTCAAATTGCTGTATTGGAGGATGGGATCCAAGATGATGAATGGGAATTGTTGATGGAAATTGTTGACTACTTTATTGAGAGTAGCGAAATCGTTATATATCAGCGGAAATGGAAACGAAACAAAGAAATCTATAAAGAAAAATATTCGGCGTTTCGTAGAAGTTTTGCAAATGATGCTGATGGGAAAAAGAAGAGAGAAGAAACTCAGAGCAGAGAGTCGACGTCGAAGCTGAAGAAATACTATTCTATTCTTGGCTTGGAAGAAAACGCGTCCGACAAAGAGATCAAACAAGCCTATCATAATCTCGCGTTGCAGCATCATCCCGATTTATTGAAGAATATGAGCAGGATAAAGGAGTGCAATGAATTGATGGCGAAGATTAATGAGGCTTACGAAAAAATCAGAGGCTAAATTTATAATAGTATATAGACTCGTATGCCCTCGGCTCCTTTTTTTCGCATTTCGCATTGAAATTTGACATTTAGAAATTACCTTTGTGGACTCAAAAATTAGTAGTGGCAATGAAAGAAGATATAAAGAAGATATTGGAGCACGAGGCAAACGCAATCCTTTCGCTTCCTGTTACAGACGACTATGAGAATGCTGTCGACTTGATTATTGAGCAAGTCCACACAAAGAAAGGCAAACTTGTGACAAGTGGCATGGGTAAGGCAGGACAGATTGCCATGAATATCGCCACAACTTTCAGCTCAACCGGCACACCAGCAGTGTTCCTACATCCAAGTGAGGCTCAGCATGGAGATTTGGGCGTGTTGCAGCCAAACGACGTCATGCTTTTGATTTCCAACTCAGGTAAGACACGTGAGATATGTGAGCTTACAGCTTTGGCAAGAGGCCTACGACCTGATGTGAAGTTTATTGTCATCACAGGAAACAAAGAGAGCCAGTTGGCAAAAGAGGCTGATATCTGCCTATACACAGGCAATCCAAAGGAAGTGTGTATACTCGGCTTGACACCAACCACTTCTACGACAATGATGACAGTGATAGGAGATATCATCGTCGTCGGCACAATGAAGAAGATCAAATTCACAAACGAGGAATACGCCAAACGTCATCATGGCGGTTACCTTGGTGAAAAATCAAGAGAGCAGAGCAAATAACATTACAGTTGATGTTGTTGTAAAAAATGAGGATTGTTAAGGACGGAACGTCCTTATCCCACCCTCTAACGCGAGCCCGTAGGGCGAGCGTTAAAAAAATCAATGATTTACACTCGCATATATTTACCAATATTTTAAGCAAAAGTATTGGAT
>DCIP01000216.1 GCA_002317115.1 Candidatus Scybalocola fimicaballi | reverse complement strand
GTCTTACCGTGGTCTACGTGACCGATTGTACCGATATTTACGTGCGGTTTCGAACGATCAAATTGTTCTTTTGCCATAATTATAATGAATTTTATTAATTTTTCTAGGAGCCGATGACGGGACTTGAACCCGTGACCTCTTCCTTACCAAGGAAGTGCTCTACCGCTGAGCTACATTGGCAAACTACCATTTGCGTCACCGCTGTAGTTCATCGATTTTGTGGGTGCGGATGGATTCGAACCACCGAAGGCAGAGCCAGCAGATTTACAGTCTGCCCCATTTGGCCACTCTGGTACACACCCTACTCTTTTTGAGCCTCTTGTCGGATTCGAACCAACGACCCCGAGATTACAAATCACGTGCTCTGGCCAACTGAGCTAAAGAGGCTTAAAAAACAGTCGCTAATCGGGGCGTTTCCGATTAACGACTGCAAAATTAGAAACTTTTATTTAAACTGCAAAGAAAAACGCAGATTAATTTCTATTTTTTTCTTTTGTCTTCTGGATAGAGCGGATCATTGAGTCCATCGCATTGTCAAATGCCTCCTCAAAACTATCTGCTGTCTTTGTTACAACAAGTTCATTATTAGGCATCAAAACCTTCAACATAACCTCCTTATTGTTGGCAACCTCTGGCTTTACTACCTTCATTGCAATATCAACATTTGTGATCTGGTCTGAATACTGCTCCAACTTCTCGACTTTCTTGTCTACGAATGACTTCAACTCTGCTTTAGCGTCGAAGTGAATTGTCTGAAAATTAACGTTCATATCATTTTTCTTTTAGTGCTCTTGGATGAGCGTGTTTATAAATCTTTTTCATCTGCTCAAAGGTCGTATGCGTGTAGACCTGCGTCGCTGCCAGATTTGAATGCCCTAAAAGTTCTTTTACCGATTCTATCTCAGCCCCGTTGTTGAGCATCACCGTCGCAAAGGTGTGTCGCAGGACGTGCGGGCTTCGTTTGGCTATGGTGCTGACCTCCGAAATCTTTTTGTGTATGATCGAATAAACTTTTCGCGGCTTCATCGGCTCTCCTTTATCAGTCACAAATAGATTCTTCGCGGATCCTCCTTCGAAAGTTTCCCGCTTAAGTTCCAAATACCGTCGAACTAAGTCAATGTACTTGTCGCCTAACGGAATCGCCCTCTGCTTGTTTCGCTTTCCAAGTATCGTGGCGACCTTTCTTGCCAAGTCAAAATCGGTTTCTTTTACGTTGATCAATTCTGACAAACGCAAACCTAATGAATAAAACGTTTCAATCATCAAAAAATCACGAAAATTTTCGTACACTGAAAAATTTATATCATTTGCAAGTATTTTTTCGACTTCATTTATTTTTAAAAACATAGGAAGACGCTTTTCTTGCTTCAAAGCTCGGATAGAAATCATAGGAGATTTCAACCCTGGCGTCGTCCTCTTGCAGAATTTGAAGAAGGATCTCAGGGTGGAAATCTTGCGATTTACACTCGTTGCTTTCTCTGTCTGACGCAATTCGTAGATCCAGCTTCTGATATGTTTGTGGGTGATTTCAGTGACGTTTAGATTTCCGTAGTTTTCCAACAAAAAGGTAGAGAATTGATTTAGGTCGTTTTCATAAGCAATAAAGGTATGAGAAGAATAGTTCTTCTCATACCTTATATATTGTTTGAAGTCTTCAATCAATCTGTCCACGAGAACGATTAATCTTCGTTACCATACTGTGCCTGTACGTAGATAGCGTGAATCTTCTGCTGGCGCTTTAGCACTGATGGCTTTGTGAACTGCTGGCGGTTTCTCAACTCCTTAACAACACCAGTCTTCTCAAACTTTCTCTTAAACTTCTTCAAGGCTTTTTCGATGTTCTCGCCTTCCTTGATTTGAACAATGATCATAATTTTTAAATGTTACGTTTTTATTTTGCCCGCAAATTTAATCATTTTTTCTTTCAATACCTTAATAATCTGAAAAATTTGCGGATTTTTAATGATTTAAACTTTTCTTTTAAGCTGTCTGGACATCAAAGCCTTCTTTTCTCAAAGGTTCGGCTATCTTCTCCAGCTCTTCGTGACTTACCTTTTCCAACTCTTTGTATGGTGTCTCACGATCAATTGAATAAATCATTATTTGTTTTGGCGACATTCGTCTGACTGCATCATACCATGCTGCCACCTCTTCTTCTGTTGTGTTGTCAATCTTATTGCCTTCCACAACTCCACGAAGAAACATCGTCTGCAGGATAAACTCTCCGTCGAACTGAGCCATCTGCTCAATCACTCTGTCTACACTATAATGTGAGTCGACAGGGACATCAATGAGTTTCGCAGTAGAATCAAATGCTGAATCTATCTTCAAGAGGTTATTATCGACTTTCTTCAACGCTCTCACTACTGACTCGTTAGCCAATCGTGTAGCATTTGTCAAAACCGATATCTTTGAATTCGGATGAAACTGATCTCGCAATCGTATCGTCAAATCTATCACTTCTTCAAAATGAGGATAGAGTGTCGGCTCTCCATTGCCAGCAAAAGTGATCACATCAAGATGTTTTCCTTCTGCATTCAAAGCTTTCAGACAAGTTGTCATCTCCTCTTCCACTTTCTGGAAAGACGGGAACTTGGCAGACACTCCTTTCTTTGTGAATCCACATTCACAATAGACACATTCGAATGAGCATACCTTATTCTCTGTAGGCAAAAGATTAATGCCTAACGACAAACCTAATCGTCTGCTTTGGACAGGGCCGTAGACGACACCATCAAAAGTCATCATATATCACCTCCTTTCAAAATCTCTATAAACTGTTTGAATAAATGATTTACCTCTCTCTAATAATTCCACATTCTCCGACGTGATTTCTTTCTGTGAATCGTAGTCGTAGGATGCGAAACCGTCTTTGTCAATGATTCCAAAACCATTGTTGAATGCAAAAATAGCAAATTCTCGGGAATTATTGTCAAAAACATCCTTACTAAACATAAAATCATCGTGATTTATGTCTAATTGGCTTAATAATGTCGCCGACAAATCAATCTGCGAACAGATTTTGTCGACGTCGGCATGCTTTCTCACAGCACCTCCACCCCACACCATCGGAATACGATACCGTAATGAGTCGGAGTTTGACAAATCACCCACCAACGCAGTGGAATGGTCTGGCAAGATTATAATTAATGTGTTATCCCAATACTTTGTCTGGCGGAATCTATCCAAGAAGGAGCCAAGACAACTATCGGAATACATCACTGAATTCAAATACTTATCTTCATGATGTTTATATGGCACTTCAAATGGTTCATGGCTACTTGAAGATAAGACGGTACAGAAGAATCCATCTTCGAATTCTTCCTTCTCAAAATCATTGGCCACATAATCAAACAAGACATGGTCGTACGCTCCCCACTTCGATTGCTTCTGATCTTTGGAAAAATTCGCGTCGCAGATAATTTTCTCATATCCGGACATCACCAGAAATGAGTTCATATTGGTGAAGTTAATATCACCTCCGTAATAGAACGAGTTTTTATACCCGGCCTCTTTCAATGAATTTGGCAATTTCTTTACTTTATAGCTCTTGTTCGTCACCTTCATCAAAGATGTGGTAGGCATACCAGGATAAGACGCAAGTATGCAGGCTAATCCACGGTCGGTACGGAAACTGTTGGCATAGAAGCGATTGAAGACGATTCCATCCTCAGCAAACTTGCAAAGATTAGGCATAGCATCTTCGCCACCAGTAAGTTTGCAAGCAGTCCCGCCAAAACTTTCCATTATGCAAAGGAGAATATTTGGACGTTTCGTATTGAGGAATGTATCCGCGTATACAGGAGATAATTTCGACGGTGCCAATTTTTCCTCATAGATTCGTTGAGCTTCGTCGTCAGACATGGTATAATATTCAGAAAAATCATCAGTCTTTTGAATGGAATACATCAAATTCCAATTCAAGTTAAGAGCAAGATGATTGAAATAAACATTGTCGCTGAAATATACCCGACCGGGATTCATCGTAGACACTCCCACTCCTCCTCGGATGGCAAGCACCACAAGAGCAACAGAAAGTAGCGTTGGGATGAGATTGAATCCAATTCCGTCGAACTTTAAAATTGAATCTTTCTTAGTAAACTCATTTACTTTTGCAAGCAGACGTGTAAACCCAAAGACAAATGCCGACACAAGGATAACCAACGTCGAACCATAAATAAAATAATCCGATGTCGTTCCACTTGCAAGAGCGGCTGTTGGCGACTGCATATAGAAGAACGGTGTTGCATCTAGACGAAATCCCCAAGCGGGATAAAGAAGGATATCCAAAACGCAGAAAAAGGCTGTCATCACCGACAACACTATTCCTATCACTTTATAAGTATTATACTCTGCTTTCTTATTTTTCCAAAATGAGAAGACAAGAGCCGCCACCAAAAACGGAATCATAAAATATCCTGCAGCCGACAAGTCCATTGGAAATCCATGAGCAAACGACTTTATCGGTTCAACAATTCCGTCTTTGAAGCTATTGTTAAAATTGAACAAAGCAAACAAGATGCGCTCCAAAATGAAGCACATCATGAAATAAACATAGAAGAATGATAAATAAATTCCCTTACTTAGCATTTTCTCTTTCTCTTAAATCGCTTACAATAAGCAGAGCATCTTCTCTGATATCCTCTGGCAATTCAATATTTCTCAACTGTAAGCTACGTAGCCACCCAGCCACATCATACTCTTTTAATGTCTCAAACACTTCTCGCAATTGTGCAATCTGCTCGTCGGAATACTCCTCTGGATTCATTCCTCTTAGAGCATCAAGTTCCTCATCGTCGTAATACTCATACTTGAGACTTGTGTTCATAAGGTTAGTCTTCTCACATACCTCATGCTGTCCACAACATTCAGAATCTTCTGTCTCTGCTTTTGCAGCCTCTTCCTCCTGTTCCTTTGCCTTCTCCTCTTCAGATAGCTGAGCCTTACGCAAAGCTTCCTGAGCCTCTTTCTGCTTTCTGCGAAGATTATAGAAAAGGATCCATACCGCAACAATTGCAACAAAGAACAAGAATAAAGTCAACGTTGAATTCATAAGTGTTCTACGACTTTAGTAAGTTTGATACTATTAGAGCCCTTTATCAAAACAAGGCATCCGCTCAATTTATTGTCCGCCAAGACGGTGATAAGTTCATCCACATTCTTAAACGTAGACATTCCATTTTTAGCTGCGGCAGCAAAACACTCTCCCACAAGCATTACCTTCTTGATTCCCGACGCTGCGATCATCTCCACAATTTTGTTGTGCTCAGCGTCGGAATCAGCACCAAGCTCACGCATATCACCAAGCACCAAGGCTTTCTCAGATTCCGACTTCAACGCAAAGAAGTTGTCGAGTGCAGCCTTCATGCTTGTTGGATTGGCATTATAAGCGTCGACAATAAGTTTATTAGACGCAGTTGTAATCAACTGCGATCGATTATTCGATGGTTTGTAGTTTTCCAAAGCAGAGACAATCATCGGCATCTCCACTCCGAAATGCGATCCGACGCAAGCAGCAGCCATGACATTCTCAAGGTTGTATGCTCCAATAAGATTTGTCTGAGCAGACGCGCCATTGTCGAATTTTACCTTCAAGAAAGGATCAGCAGACTCTACAGAAGCATTCAAAGCAGAACCATTTACACCATAAACGATTCGTTTTGCACCTTCTGATTTAGGGAATATATTCTGATTAGCACCATTTACGAAAATAGTGCCGTTACTCTTTTTCAAATTTTCGTAAAGTTCAGTCTTTGTCTTGATTACTCCTTCAAAAGAACCGAACCCTAAAATATGAGCAGTACCGACGTTAGTGATCAAGCCATAGTCAGGCATTGCTATATCAGCAAGAGTTTTGATCTCACCTGGATGATTGGCACCCATCTCCACGATAGCATACTTGTGGTGAGATTTAATACGAAGCAAAGTCAATGGCACACCGATATGGTTGTTAAGGTTTCCTTCGGTGTTAATCACATCATCACCATACTTAGCTTTCATCACTGCCGAAGTCAACTCTTTAGTTGTTGTCTTACCATTTGTGCCTGTTATGGCGATAACAGTGGCATTCATCTGCTGGCGGTGGTAGGAAGCCAATTGCTGAAGAGCTACCAACGTGTCAGGGACATAGAAAATAGTCTTGTTGTTAGCACGAGACTCATCGCTTGTAAGAGAGTATTTGCAACCAGCTTCAATAGCGCTCTCTACAAAAACATTGCCATCAAAGTTATCACCTTTCAAAGCGACAAACATAGAATCCTTCTGACATTTTCTGCTATCAGTAGAGATTCCATCACATTGGATGAATAGTGAATATATCGACTTAATATCCATTTCTTTGTTTTGCTAAATATTCTTTTAATCAACAAAAAACGAAGCCTCCAAAGATTGGAAGCTCCGTTTTTTTATTTCTTATAAACTTATTGTTTATCTGTTGTCATCTTCTGGACCTACCTTAGACATAGCGCAACGGAAACCAAGGTCGCTGCGAGACTTAGTCTGATCAAGGTAACGTCTCTGAGCTGGGCTCAACCAGTATGAACGATCCTTCCAAGAACCACCCTTGTAAACACGAGTAGTGTTAGAGATGTTAGAAGTCAACTTAGATACAGCCTGACCAGCATCTGGATCATACAACTTCTTAGTTGCGATATCTGGATCAACAACTGCAGTCCACTGATTTCTGTCAAGAGCGCTCTGGCCATCACCATCTTTGAAGTTTCTTACATCAAGACGAGCGTACTTCTCAAGCTCAGTATCCTTATCAGCAGGGATAGCGAAGATTACACGTCCAAGGCTATCGATCTGAGGAACCTTAGTCTGAGTACCATCCTCAAGAGTTGTCTCCTGCATGATTGGGCTCACGTACTGGTTACCACGGAATGGGTTGTACTCCTGCTCATCATCAGATGTCAATACACGATATACATCAAGTACCCACTCGTTAACGTTACCAGCCATGTTGTATAGACCGAACTCATTTGGCCAGAAAGCATCAACTGGAGCAGTGATAGTAGCGTGGTCATTCAAGTTACCACCGATACCCATGTAGTCACCACGACCTCTTACGTAGTTGGCGTACATCTGACCGCGGTTAGCTTTCTTGTCCTTACCTGGGTTACGCATCTGGTGACCATACCAAGGATAAATCTTCTTCTCTTCGTAGTTTTCCTCACCCTCTACAGAAAGGATTCCGTATGCAGCGTACTCCCACTCAGCCTCAGTTGGGAGACGGTACTTAGGAAGTAGGATACCGTCAGACATTGTAGTCTTTCTTGCGTTACCATATACATCCTTCAACTGCTTCTTTCCATCTGTTGGCTTGTAATCGCTCTTCATCAAGTACTTGTCTGTGCTGAATACCTGGTTCTGCGCGATATCGTTAGCATCTGTATTTCCCTTCAATGCCTGGAAATCTGGATACTGGATTGTTCCTGCCTCAACCATTCTTCTCTCGTTTACACGGTCAGAACGCCAAATACAGAAATCACTTGCCTGCTCCCAAGACACACCTACTACTGGATAGTAGTTGTAAGACACGTGAGTGAAGTAGTACTCCAAGTATGGCTCATTGTAAGCCAACTCCTCACGCCAAACCAAAGTGTCAGGGCGAGCCTTCTCGATCAACTCAGGAGTGTTGTGGAATACGTTTGACATCCAGTACAAATACTCACGCCAGTTTACATTGGCAATTTCATATTGGTCCATGTAGAACGAAGCTACAGTGACACGACGTGGAATGTTATTCCAATCTCCTAATACATCCTCAATAACACGACCCATTGTGAAAGTACCACCCTGGATGAATGTCATACCAGTAGGAGTATCCTGCTGATAACCGATTGTCACCTGGTAACCTCCATTTTCTTTGTCGTTGTACTTCCATCCGGTAACATTAGACTCCTGTGAATCTTTCAAGGACTTCTTACCACATGAAGTAGTCAAAGCTCCTAAGATCAACATCGCTGTGACCGGCGTAAAAAGCTTTAAGTGTTTCATAGTACCTTTCGAGTATAAGATAATTTACTAATTTTATTTCTAACTTAATTTCATACCATTCAGGTCTACCCACATTTCTTGTTTCGAGTTCGCCCGTATTGTATGGTTGGCAAAAATAGATAAACTTTATTTCTTGCAAAATAGTTTTTAGATTTTATTGCAAAAAAGTTGATAAATTTGATTGAAATCAGCCATTTTTATGCTGCTCAACCATTTTTTTGCTATTTTTTCTCTTCTTTTCGTTTTATCAACTCTTCCTCCAAAATCTGATCCAGCGACTGTGTGCTTATCTTCTTTGCTACGATTTTTCTCTCTTTGTTAAGCAAGTACACTCCTGGTGTGACTGTCGCGTCGTAAAACTCCCAGAAATACGACTCTCTGTTTGGATCCCATACGTTTACCCAATCATGCAAATTGTGCTTGTCCAAGAATTCTTTCCACTCTTTTTTGTCTGTCTGTGTATAGCAGCAGAACACTTCGAATCCTTTGTCCTTATACTTTACATATACAGAGTCGTGCAATACTGGAGTGATCTTCTTACAGTGTCCACAACTTGGCTCAAAGAAGTATACCAAAACGAACTCATTCTTGCCATTTTCAGGACGCAAATCCCTCAACTGGATCTGTGTAGAGTCCATTCCACGCATTTTCAAGTTCTTGGCTGTCATGCCAATCATATTGTAACGCACTTTCTTGCACTCTGCCTTCAAGTCCTCGATCCATGATGAATCAGCCCAATCTGCCTTTCCCGACAAGTAATATTTCTCAGCAATGTTGTACCACATCTTATCCATACCCATCTGGTTGCTCTTCAAAGCGTAGTTCATCATCTTGCTAAGCATTGTCTGGTATGTATCCTTGTTTCCTTCACTCTTCTGGATCAACACGTCGGCTGCAGCATACAATGAGTCTGGAATTGGAATCAATCTTGTCATGTAGTTGTCTACCTTTCCTGAGAAATATGGTGTTCTCAACATTCGTGGATCAGACAAGTTGATGTTATCAAAGAAATGGTTCTTTGTAAACTGATATCTTGCCATTGGTCTGGCTGTGTCTGGCAATTCAGCGAAATCAGGAACTTCCACCGACACTGTACCTCTTACAAACTCAGAATAGAATGATCCCTTAGTCGACTCAATCTCTTTCTTTTGGAAAGCCTCAACCTCATCCGATAAAGCCTTTAGTTTTGCCTCAAATGTTGTCGAGTCCATCTTGCCTGCTTTCTTCTTGTCGAAACATTCTTTACGTTCTTTGTTCTTTTCCGACATGAATTTCAAAAGGTTGGAGAAATGAACAGACTCTTCTCCCTGTGTGACTACTGGAGTCAAATCTGTCGTGTCTGCCTTTAGCTTGATATTCTGATCTTTTCCGACCAACAAATCAAAGAACTTGTCCTCTTTGAAGTTGACATCATCCTTTTTGAAATAGACGATATACATACCCTCATCCAATTTCTGCTTGTCCTTCTCTTTGTTGCTTCCATCAAATACGGCAACTCCCTTTCCATTGAACTTTGTTGTGTCCTTTGAATAAGTCTTGCCATTAAAGTAGAATGCCAAATAGACATTTGCGTCGTTTTTAATATCCGGCATCTTAATCTCAATATGATATGGGCCGTCTTTAACTGCAGGAGCTGCGAATGAATAAGCTGCACATATCAACGCCAAAAATGAGAAAATGATTTTTTTCATATCTATTTCTATTGCTGTTTCATTTTATTTTCGGCAAATGTACTAAATAAAGTTTTTAGTTTGTACCTCAAGCCAAGCATTTTCTTCAACATTCAAATGTTTTTTTAACCTATCTTTAACATTTGCGTGGTAATCATTCAGCCATTTCTTTTCTTTCTCTGTCAGCATCGATGTATCAATCAAATTGCGGTCGTATGGGCAGAGTGTTAAGGTTTCAAACTGCATAAACTCGCCAAAATCAGTAGTTTCTGCTTTTCTTACAGCCAACATATTCTCGATTCTGATTCCCCATTTGCCAGTACGATATAGTCCTGGCTCATCTGTTATGAACATTCCTTCTTTCAGTTCATAACTCGCACTTTTTTTGCTCATCGACTGTGGTCCTTCATGCACTCCAAGGAAATGGCCGACTCCATGACCTGTGCCATGTCCGTAATTCAGTCCAGCATTCCACAAGTATTGGCGGGCAAGTGTATCTATCTGAAATCCAACTGTTCCGACTGGGAATTTCTGCAGCTGAATAGCAATATGACCTTTCAAAACCAATGTATAGTCTTGCTTTTGCTCTGCCGACGGTGTATCTGTCAACGACACTGTTCGAGTGATATCGGTTGTGCCGCCAAGATAATTTCCTCCTGTATCAATCAAAATGATATTGTTTGGAGTCAACGTGTAATCACTACCCTTCTTCGCTGAATAGTGGACAATGGCTCCATGATCAGCAAAACCTGCTATGGTGTCAAAGCTCTCACATATATATTCCGACGACTGTTTTCTCAACTCAGCAATCTTATCTGCAATATCTGTCTCATGCAATCCACTGTTGCGATTCTTCTCAATCCACATCAATAATCTGACAAGGGCAGCACCGTCGTCTTCCATGATTTTTCTCTCGCACTCGAGCTGGGTTTCATTCTTCACCGACTTTAATTCCTCAATGAATTTTCTTGGCGACGAGATTTTGTTTTTAAGAATTTGCGACGTCGCAACATTGCATTTTGCATTTTCCAGCAAGACAGGAGTATTTGACAATTCTTCACATAAATATTGTGCGAATACCGAATAAGGAGCGACGTTTATGCCATTCGCACTTAAAAATAATTTCACTTCATCTGTCAACTTATCGGTGTCGACAAACAGAGTTGATTTATCTTTTTCAATTATTAAATATGAATAAAAAATCGGAGTGCATAGAGAATCAGCGCCACGGAGGTTAGTCACCCACGCCACTTCATCAAGAGTAGATACGAGCATTGCATCCGCATTTACAGATGCAAAAAACTTGCGGCATTTGTCTATTTTTGATCTAACAGACTCTCCTGCGTATTTCTCAGGATGGATAAACAATTTTGCATCCGACATCTTTGGTTGCTGACCAAACCACAACGATTCATATAAATTAACGTCGTATTTCAAATTCAATCCAACACTCTCATATTCATTTTCTTCAGAAAGGGATGTAAGCCACGGATTAAGGGCAACCACGTCGCCTTCTTTCAAGACAGATGAAAGAAAATCAGGTATTGAAGCCTCACTCTCCTGCTTCACCATACGTATCCCAGCCGGCTTCAACTGTTCCGAAGCCTGAAGGTAATATCTGGAATCTGTCCAAAGAGCAGCGTCGTTCTTTGTCACGACGAGGGTTCCGTTTGAACCGTCGAAACCACTTAAAAAGGTGCGGAGGCAAAAACAATCAGCAGGATATTCGCTGAAATGAGGGTCACTATCACCAACAACAATGGCATCGACGCCTCTTTGTGCCATCAACTCACGAATTTTTCCAATTTCAATCATATCAAAGCATAAGTTTTCAAAAAATTGCCAAATAAAACGCAAATATATGAGTATATGAAAGATTTTTTATTTTTCTTTGCAAAAAAGATTTTAGGTACGGTAAAATGCACAAGAATTTAGTTATAGTAGAGTCTCCTGCGAAAGCGAAGACAATCGGTAAATTTTTAGGGAAGGATTTCGTGGTGAAATCAAGCTACGGACACATCCGCGACCTTAAAAAGAGTGGAATGTCCATCAACTTGGACAACAACTACGAACCTCTATACGAAATTCCTGACGACAAGAAGGAACTCGTGGATGATTTGATCAAGGAGGCTAAGGACGCAGAGATT
Organism: Candidatus Scybalocola fimicaballi; assembly: GCA_002317115.1. Taxonomy (GTDB): domain Bacteria; phylum Bacteroidota; class Bacteroidia; order Bacteroidales; family Paludibacteraceae; genus UBA1723. The sequence goes on along the minus strand of DCIP01000216.1, from coordinate 14,755 downwards.
GTGTGGTTAGCATCCGATGAGGACCGCGAGGGAGAGGCAATTGCCTGGCATCTATTCGATGTATTGAAATTAAAGAAGGAGAATACTCGTCGTATCGTATTCCATGAAATCACCAAGACTGCTATTCTACACGCAATCGAAAATCCACGTGACATTGACGACAACCTGGTTTCAGCCCAGCAGGCTCGACGCGTGTTGGACCGTATCGTAGGTTTTGAGCTTTCTCCAGTGCTTTGGAAAAAGGTTCGTCCGTCTCTTTCAGCAGGACGTGTGCAGTCGGTAACAGTGCGTCTAATCGTAGACCGTGAGAAGGAGATTCAGAACTTCGTAAGCGAATCTTCATTCAGAATACAGGCTATCTTTAATGTGGTCGACGCCAAAGGTAAGTCTACCACTCTTAAAGCAGAGCTTCCACAGAGAATCAAGACAGAGGCAGAGGCAAGAGCATTTTTGGAGAAATGCAAGAATGCGGAGTTTAAGGTGTCGGATATCAGTGTAAAGCCAATCAAGAGAGGCCCAGCTGCACCGTTCATCACTTCTACACTTCAGCAGGAGGCAGCCCGCAAACTTGGATTCTCAGTGAACATGACAATGTCGCTTGCACAGCAGTTGTATGAGGCAGGACAGATCACCTACATGCGTACCGATTCCGTAAATCTTTCAGATCTTGCCATCAACACAGCAAAGAAGACTATCTCTGAGACAATGGGAGAGAAATACTCTCAACCACGTCGTTTCACTGCAAAAGCTAAGGGTGCTCAGGAGGCTCACGAGGCCATCCGCCCTACTTATATTGAAAATCAAGCCATTGAAGGCAACAGCAACCTTCAGAAACTATATGATCTGATCTGGAAGCGTACAATCGCGTCGCAGATGGCTGATGCCGAGATCGAAAAGACAACTGTCACTATCGAATGTGGCGACGACACATATAAGTTTGTAGCCGACGGTGAGGTTGTTAAGTTCGACGGTTTCTTGAAAGTGTACCAGGAGAGCAAAGAAGGCAGTGAGGAGAGCAACACTTCAGTGCTTCCTCCACTTAATAAAGGCATGGTGCTTTCTCAGCCAAAGGAGATCAACGCCACTGAGCGTTTCACTCAGCATCCACCACGCTACAGCGAGGCTTCACTTGTCCACAAACTTGAGGAGCTTGGTATCGGACGTCCATCTACATACGCTCCGACAATCTCTACTATCCAGAATAAGGAGTATGCAGAGAAGCGTGATTTGGAAGGACAGAAACGCAACTACCAGACTTTAGTGCTTAAAGACAATAAGATCACAGAGACTACTGAGACTGAGACATACGGAGCAGACAGAAAGAAACTTGTCCCTACAGACACAGCCATCGTAGTCAACGATTTCTTGACAGACTACTTCCCTGAGATTCTCGACTATAACTTCACAGCCAAGATCGAGAACAAGTTTGATGAGGTAGCGGAAGGAAATGTGAAGTGGGAGAACATGATCGATGATTTCTACCACGATTTCCATCCGCTTGTGGAGGATGCCTCACAGATCAGCGAGAGAAAGAACGGTATGCGTAAGCTTGGAGTTGATCCGGCAAGCGGCAAGGAGGTCTTCGTGAAGATCGCCCGTTTCGGAGCCATCGCCCAGATCGGTGCGACGGAGGACGAGGAGAAGCCACGTTTCGCATCTCTACGCAAGAACCAGCATCTTGAGACTATCACATTGGAGGAGGCTCTTGATTTGTTCAAGCTTCCACGTACAGTCGGAACATACGAAGACACAGAGTTGGTTGTGGCAGTCGGAAGATTCGGCCCATACATCAAGCATAACGGTCAGGCATACTCACTTGCCAAAGCATACGATCCGCTTACAGTGACAAACGAAGACTGTATCAAGATCATCGAGGCTAAACGTGAGGAGATCAAGAATAAGGTAATCAACAAGTTCGACGACAACGGTGTTGAGATCGAGGTTCTTAACGGACGTTTCGGACCATACATCGCAAGAGACGGCGTCAACTACAAGATAGCCAAAGGCACAGACGCTAAGGCGTTGACTATCGACGATTGCCGCAAGATTATCGCAGAGCAGGCCGACAAAGCTCCAGCTAAGAAAGCCAAGACAACTAAGACAGCGGCAAAAACGACTACAAAAGCAACGTCGACAAAGACAGCAGCAAAGAAGAGCACTAAAAAGAGTGCTGAATAAATATTTATCGCTCCACGGATAGCCCAAGGCCAACCGTGGAACGGTTGTTTTAACAGCCAATGGTTGATTTTTCACGCAGTGAAAAAAGCTACCGTTGGAAAATAAAGATTGATATTATATTTAAAGATATGGCAAATACAATGATTCCTGCTTGCGTGCAAGACGAGAGAAACAGCAAAGTGCTACGCATCGGTTTCGTGACAGAGGAGACAATCTCCAAGATGGAGAGCTCAAAAGTAGTTATGCTCCACAACCCAGCTACAGGCTCAGACGAGAATGTGTTGGCAGGGGAGTACAACGACACTATGGAAGTGGCAGAGATCCAGAAGTCGGCAGCTGGCGACAGCGTGCTAATCCAGGCTCTTCCAAAGGGTTCAACTACCGGAGCTAACCAGTTCCTTGGTTCAAAGAACGTGAAGGATCTTGCTTTCTTGACTGAGCTACAGGACTTCATCGAGAAGCGTCACGCAGAGATGCCTGAGGGATCATACACAACTAAGCTTTTTAAGGGCGGCGCACCTAAGATGTGCAAGAAGGTAGGAGAAGAGACTATTGAGGCGATTGTAGAGGCTATAAACGGCACAAACGACCAGTTTATCTACGAGTGTTCAGACATGATCTACCATCTTATCGTGTTGCTTACAAGCAAGGGCATCAGAATCGAGGATTTGGCAAGAGAGCTTAAGGCAAGACACAAAGGGTAATTTGCAAATGCGGAATGATAAATGCGAAATGCAGAATTGTTCCCAAATCATAAAATTGTAGGGGAGGGTTTCAAACCCTCCCGTATTATTTTCTAAACACGCACGTCCGTGCGTCTCTACGAGATAAAAAATATAAAAAATGAAGAAATTTTTACTTTTCGTATTTTCACTAATCAGCATAATCACAACAAACGCACAAGACTTACATCCTGCAGTCAAGACATTCGTTGACGATCCGGGACTTCATACAGCAGGCGTGGGAATTTTGGTCAAAGAGGTTGAGACAGGAGAGATTGTAGCGGAATACCGTAGAAATACCAACCTTATCCCAGCGTCGATCACCAAACTTGTCACTACTGCCGCTGCTTTTGAGATTCTTTCCGACACTTTCCGCTTCGACACTAAAGTGGTGATGGAAGGCCATATCTCAAACGATTCAACTTTACACGGAAATATCTACGTCGTTGGTGGAGGAGATCCATCAATCGCGTCGAAATACAACAAACAGCCAAATGATTTCTTCACTAATGCCGCAAACGCGGTGCGTAAGGCTGGAATCAAGAAGGTAGACGGTGCTGTGATCGGCGACGCGAGCCTCTACGCTCAGTGCGCCCAGATGCCTATCTGGCTTGTGGAGGATATCGGCACTTACTACGCTCCCACTCCGTCGGCTATCTGTGCCTACGACAATATGATCCGTATCTACGTCAATAATTCACCTGAGGATTCCATTGCCAGAGTGGTGAATACAGTGCCAAAGACCAATCTTCTTGACGTGAAGGTGATCAACAAAGACACTCCATACAGAGTGATGTCGACTGATTTCTCTTGGAACAGAACTATCGAAGGTCCGTTTGAGTTGGGCAAGATGCAGGAGATTCAATCAGAGAATCCAGAGCCAGCGCTATTCGTTGCCGACGCGATCGAGCAACAGTTGAAAGATTCAGGTGTGGTGTTCACAAAACCTGCGTCGACAACAAGAATAGAGCAGTTTATGAAATCGGATTCATGCAAACTTCTTTACACTCACTACTCTTCCCCATTCTCGGAGATCGCACGTCTTACAAACTACAACAGTATCAACCTATATGCTGAAAACATATTCCTATATTTAGGTCTACGCAACAGTTTGACTTCGTCATATCAGAAAGCCATATCATCCACATTCGGATGGTGGAACGCGCACGGAGTAAATGCCAAGGGAATGTACCAGGTCGACGGTTCAGGACTAAGCATGAAGAATGCCATCAATCCTAACTTCTTCGTGGATATGCTAATCTACATGAAGAAAAAGAGCAAGTTCTACACTCCATTCTATAATTCGTTGCCTACATGTGGTGTCAACGGCACAGTGAAGAGTTTCTTGGCAAACACACCGTTGAAAGGCAAGGCTCACTTCAAGAGCGGAAGTATGGAGAGAGTGCAGAATTATGCAGGTTATGTGGAGCATAACGGCAAGACATACGCCGTCTGCTTAATGGTGAACAATTTCTCATGCTCACGTGGAGAATTGAGAGTGAAGTTGGGAAATATGTTGAAAGAGATTTTTAAATAGTTTCAGGTTTCAAGTTTCAGGTTCTTATGAAACCTGAAACTTGAGTCCTCAATATTTCTCAATATCCACCTTCTCCACAAACTGGGCCTTGATCTCCCCAAGTTTCTTGAAATTATCCGTTTCTGTGTGAATCTTCTGAGCATCCACGCTCTCCCATTTCTCCAAAAGAAGGACAGTATTCACGTCGTCGACGGGGAGAAAATAATCATATTGCATATTTCCTGGCTCGACGCGGCTCTTCTCCGCTATATTCTCTTTCTTCAACGCCGACATAAAAGCATCGCGTTGTCCGTCCTTACAACGGTAGTAAACAATCATTGTTAGCATATTCAAACTGATTAAGGTAAATGCAAATCTATCGTTTAAATTCGTAAAATGCCCGATGGAGTGCATCTTTTTTACGCATTTATCAAAATATTTTCAGGCATAAAACTTACCGTGCGATTATTTTCCTATGTTTGTAATGAAATTAGTTGAGATGATTTATTAATTGTCTCCCATAATTACATCAATCAATATATTATTATCGTAAGTTTAATTAAAAAATAGTTATTGCGTATGCGAAAACTTTTATCACTTAGTTTAGGTTTGCTTACTGCAGCAAGTTCGTTTGCGGCAGTGAAAACAGTGACCATTCCAGCTGTGCCAGATGGCAAGAAAGCTTGTACTTTTGTAGTCAAGGATATTCCATCGGATTTGGGATTGGAGGAAAATGAGTTGTTTCCTGCTCACATGGGACTTGTAGGAAAAGAATTCACAAAAGATACAACTGTTAGCTTTTGGATTTCCTCTGAGGAGACTCTTGTGTGCAACGTATCTACAGGAAAAAGACCTTCTGTTGTTACAAGAGACACTAGTATTTGTGTCAACAAGGATATCAATCCAGAAGTTTTAGGTCAGTTCACTCCTGGTACATATTGGGGGCAGAATAAGTTTACAGAAAATTCGTATGTAGAAGTAAATTCCACTTGTATAAATCAAGTCACTCCTGATTACATAGTATATTACGATGATTCTATTCCGGTACCTGTTGATCAAGACATGATAAGACCAATTCGTCCTGATTCATTCCACATTGATCCGGATGCTAATCCCGTTATACCTGTTTACGTTCCTTTAAGATACCTATTCACAATAATAGACACAATAACCGGATGCCAAGCAGCCACAATTGCAAACATCATAGTGAAGGATTGTGAACAAATTCATGTCAACTGGGCCAACTACAACGGTCCAAAAGAATACCGCGGTTATACAAACGATGATTGTTTGTCGTATTTGAGAGAAGACTCAATCATGGCTCTTGACCCAATGGTCAACTGCATCTGTCCACTTCCATTGGATACAATTGTGGAGAGCACACAGTCGAACGACTCTACATCATGTGCTCACTTCCTATATGATGTGATTGTCAAGTTGGCAGCAAGAAATTACGCCGATACTATCACTGCCTATACTGTACACGTGTCTTATCCTGCCTTACCATTTGACATGCCGGAAGGATTTGTTCCTAACAACATGGGCAACTGTATTTTCACTGTTCCTGAGTTTATCATGCCAGAGCCAGATTGCATATGTCCTAGCTTCTATTATTTAAGCGATATGACTCCAAATGCAGGAGACACAATCACAAAGGACACACCAATCATATTCACATTTTCATCAGTCTGTGGTGATACCATTATGACTCTGACCGATATCATACTACCAAAATTGTCTGTTAATGTAGTCAGAGACACTGTTTATGCTCATTATTCGCTTCCAATCCATAGCAAAGAAATTGTGGATATCACAGCTGAAAGATGGAGTTTAAACATGTTCACACAAACATATGAGTATGGTCCTGTTCCTTGTATACTTGATGTTTACCGTGATTCTATCATATCTGAAAATAAAGTTTTTGGTTATGGAATTCCTGAATTATATAAGTTAGATAACGGAAATAAGTCTGCCGACTACTATTACGTAGTAACAGACACAGTTAGCGGTTGCAAGGATTCTGCCTTTGTAAATATCACAGTGCTTAGTATAGACACCACAGCAGCACCTATTATTCCTGCTGAATTCAGCGAGGTTAAGGGCGACGTCTACACAATCACTGGTGTATTGGTGAAAAAAGATGTCTACTTGAAGGATGCTATGATTGACTTGAAGGAAGGCATGTACATCTTCAACAACAAGAAGATTCTTATCAGAAGAAAAGAATAATCTATTTTTCGGAATCCCTGCCATAATACGACAGGGCACAAAACATAAGGTTGGCCAATCGGTCAACCTTTTTTATTTGATTTCAATTTGCATTCTGAATTACATTCGCAGCCCTCACATTTTGAATTCCGAATTCCACATTCCGAATTTTTTCCGCATCCACAGCATTTATCTTTCGATAATAGCCGTTTAATTGCGAAAAATACCGCCACTGCGATTATGATGTAGACAATGATTTCCTGCATATATTACGAATTACGCATTATGAATTACGCATTAAATAAGGTTTGCAATCTGATAGAACGCAAACGACACTATCCACGCCACCAATGATGTGTAGCCTACCGCAAACGCAGCCCATTTCACCGATGATTCCTTCGCCAACGCTGTGACTGCCGCTATACACGGTGAGCAAAGCAGGATGAAGAGCATCAAGGTGAATGCCACTGTAGGATTGAAGATGTGTGTGCCGTCTTTATATTGCGCTTTCTGTAGGGCAGAGACTAATTTCTCACTGCCTTCATCTGCGGCTTCGTCGGCCTGGTAAAGAATACCCATAGATGACACTACAATCTCCTTTGCAGCCAAACCAGTAAGGATGCTGACAGATGTTTTCCAATCAAAGCCAAGTGGCTCGAATACCGGTGCTATAAACTTTCCTATGCTTCCTATGTAGGAATTCTCGCTCTGCACTGACGAACGTAGCAATGTCAACTGTGAATACTCCTCACTACCCTCGTCGACTTGGGCGATCTTCGCGTCGATCTCATCCAATTCTGGCGACGACGATGGGAAATAATTCAATGCCCATAGTATGATCGACGCAAGCAGGATGACTGTTCCCATTTTCTTTAGATACTCCGCTGCTTTATCCCACATGTGGATCAAGACGCTTCTCCACGTCGGAATACGGTATGGTGGAAGTTCCATCACAAACTCCTCGCTGTTGTTTTTAAACTTAGTCTTCTTTAGCAAAAGAGCAGTAAGGATAGCGAATACGATTCCTATAAGATAGATTAGGAATAGCATCAAACCTTGTCTTTCTGTGAAAAATGCCCCTACAAGCAATAGGTAGACGGGGAGTCGTGCCGAACAAGACATAAACGGAATCGACATCATTGTGATGATTCTGTCTTTCGGATTCTCCAATGTTCGCGTCGCCATGATGGCAGGCACTCCACATCCAAATCCACTCAACATCGGAATGAAACTCTTTCCGTGCAATCCTACCTTGTGCATCACTCGGTCCATAATAAACGCCGCTCTCGCCATATAACCCGTGTCTTCCAAGATAGCAATGAAGAAGAAAAGAATCAAGATGTTCGGCAAAAAGACTATCACACCTCCCACTCCGGCAATTATTCCGTCGACTATCAAATCTGCAAGAATACCTTCCGGCAAGATGCTCTTCATTCCGTCGCAAATCAACGAAACCAAACTTTCTATCCAACCTTGCGGATATTGTCCAAGTCGGAATGTCGCCTCAAACATTATGAATAGGAAGAACAAAAGGAATGGGAATCCAAGCCACTTATGAGTAAGGATTCTATCTGCCTTATACTCCAAATCAAGCGGAGCATCCTCTTTTTCCTCCAACGTCTCATTCAACGCACCACGAATGAAGCCGTATTTGGCATTTGTAATGACGCTGGCGGGATCTTCGTTGTATGTAGAGGAGATTGTCTCACGCGATGCCTCAACCTGCTTCTTAATAGGCTCAAAATCGGCAAATGAGTTTTTGATCTCAGCCTCAGTATGCTTGTCTCCCTCAAGAAGTTTAAGAATGATATATCTGAACGGATAATCCACCGCAATCTCATTATGCGACGCGATCAACGGCTTGATTTTCTCAATCTCCTTCTCGATTGTAGCACCGTAGTTGATATGGATATGCTTTAGCAAGGACTCTTTCTCCTCGTGAATATTCACGATATGGTCTAAGACGTGGGTGATTCCCTCTCCTGTCTTGGCGATTGTAGGGACGCAAGGGAAACCAATAATCTTCTCAAGTTGGTCAAGATCAAGTTTGGAACCGCTCTTCTCAAGCACGTCGTACATATTCAAAGCCATCACCATACGCACATTCATGTCGATAAGTTGCGTGGTAAGGAACATATTGCGGGCAAGATTACCAGAGTCGACGACGTTGAGAATCATATCCGGATGTTGCTCCGTGATAAACTCACGCACATAAAGTTCTTCGGGAGAATATTCAGTGATGGAATAGGTGCCAGGAAGGTCGACGAGGTTGATAGTGTAGCCCTTGTGGTAGAAAGTACCTGTTTTCGACGACACTGTCACGCCACTGTAGTTGCCGACATGCTCGTGAAGGCCAGTGGCATGGTTGAAGAGTGAAGTTTTTCCACAGTTGGGATTACCCACCAACGCCACAGTGATGGTTTTGTCATCAAGAGAGTCGGTATATGAAGTTGAGCGAGAAGCGTCTTCACTGATAGTGCCCTGGAACGCATATTTCTCATCGTTTTGTAGAGCCTCCACGTCGACCACCTCAATATGAGCAGCCTCCGTACGACGCAAAGAGACGTGGCTCTGCATCACCTTAAACTCGATTGGATCGTGGAAAGGGGCATTCTTAATCACCGTCACCTTCTCGCCACGGACAAATCCCATCTCCATCACACGATGGCGGAATCCACCCTGACCTTTCACTCTGTAGACAATGCACTCCTTGCCTTGCTCTACATCCAACAATAGTTTTTTACTCTTCGATTCCATAATCTTTAACCTATTCCTATATTTTAGCCAGCGTAACTATGCATGCCTCCCAACAGATAGTTGACGCCGAAATATGTCATTATAATTGATGCGAAACTCACCAGGATATAAATCTGGAAAGCCTTGTCATTATTCATCCAGGAGATGCTCTCACGGTGGAAAGCCATAGCGTAGATGATCATAGTGATCAAAGCCCACGTCTCCTTAGGATCCCAACTCCAGTAACTTCCCCACGATTCGTTAGCCCAAACTGCCCCGATAAACATACCGATGGCAAGCATAAACGTCGCAGGATAGAGCAAAAAGCGATTTAATAGGGCCAAGCGTGTTCTGTGCTCGACGACAGTGTCGTCGAGAGCAAAATCCTTAGCCTCAATCACCAAATACCCCACGCTATTAAAAGCCATTATCGCATAAGCCGTATATGAAAGCATCATCAGCGTAACGTGGATGCTCATCCAAGGCGACGCAAGGACCGGCATCAACGGAGTGATCTCCGGATTCATCATCCCTAATTTGCTCACCAAAAGAGCGAATCCACCGACGAAAAAGCCTGCTGGCATCGCCAACGGAAGTTTCAATCCTGCGATTATCGTCGACGCGAAGGCAATCCAACTGATGAAAAGCATCGTTTCGTAACCGTTGCTCATCGGGAAACGACCGGCAACGACTCCTCTCATTGCAAATATTGTAGAAACTCCGACAAAGATTATTATTGCCGACGCGAATAGAAACCAACGTCGGTATCTGTTCAATTTGCCACACATCAGGCAGACGAACGACAACAGTCCGAGTGTCAATGAAGCGTAAGCCCATGGAGCAGTGCTGCAATAACGGTTGTAGAGATGCTCAACCTCAAATTTCCACTCTGGATAATCAACGTCGGAAGGGGCATATTTGATCGCGTATCCACTCTGCAAATCCAGAATCAAACCAATCTTCTCATCGAGAGCATCAAACTCCCTCGTCATCAGTTTGGCTCTCACTCCCCTATTCAACGAATCTATGGCAGAATCAAAATCGATCATTCCATATTCCGATTTGATCATTTTTGCCTTTCTCCAATCCTTTGGAGCATACAACCAGCCAGCCAACACCTGCGTCGCATCATACTCACCAAAGCTATCTTTGCCCGTCAGTTTACGGGTGAAATCCAAAGCGTAGGTCTCCATCGGAGCAATTCTACCATTATAAATGATAGGAATCCTGGAAAAATCATCAGTGTTCTGTGCGACAGAATTGTTCTGTGCGACGGAATAATATTCCGTCGATCCGGCTAATGTTGGCATCATCACCATCGCCACCACAGCAAAGCCTTTCCACAACGGATTTCTCAGTATCTGATGGTAATAATTGCGTCTTCCTATAAGGAAAAGGACCATCGAAATAGCCAGCATCACATACCCAATGTAGGTAATCGTAATGCCGACGGGATCATGGGCTACAATGATGACGCTACCTTTCAAATCTTCATCGTAGGATGATTGGAACAGACGATAGCCATCAATATCCAGAACCTTATTCATCGAAATACGATGGATTCCATTGTTAGACGCACGACCGTTCGTCTCTACGATTGATATAAAATCCTTAGGAGCATCGGTTGCATGGTAATATTCGATCTCAAATTTCTGCAGCGTGATTGAGAATGGCAATCTCATCACACTGGTATTATCCTTGACTGCAAATTCCAACGTCTGCCCTTCACGGATATGCATCACTCCGCTCTCTGAGAAATGGCTGAACAATGCTCCAACCAGAATCACCACAAAAGAGGCGTGGATAAGAATCGTTGCTATACCCATCGTCTTCCTCTTTGTGAAGATGAGGCAAACAGCTGAGATCACCAAGACCACCCAACCTACAATCATCAACGGATTAGAATAGATTGCGATATTGCCGACGTCGCCAAAAATGGAGAAGGATGCCAAAGCAATCGTGAGGATTGCCAACACCACAAACGGCAAATATCTCAATATCTTATTCTCCATCACGACTTTTCGTTTTCGTCTTCGTTTTCGTTAGCGACAGCTATCGCCTCCATCTCAATCAGCCACGTTGGTCGGCAGACAGGAGCCTGGACTATGATAAACTGACCGTCGGGCATAATCTTGCTCAGTTCATTATATGCGACCTCGTAATCAGCAATATCTCTCAAATAGACCGTTGCTTGGGCGATATCATCCCATTTGCAACCAGCCTCCACCAACAAAGCGTTGACATTCTCAGTCATTCGTCTCACCTGACCTTTGATGTCGCCAATATGAAGCACATCACCTTTAGTGTCGATGCTCGCTGTACCGCTGATATAGATTTGCTTATAGCCAGAATGATGGACACAGACGCCGCGCTCAAAAGTGACGCCATATTCAATCGTCTTGTTCATATTCTCAGCGGCATAGAGAATCTGAATCTTATCAGTAGGAATATTCTTCACTGCGTAAGCGTCGAGAATACTCAACACCTTATGATCCTCATACTTGCCCTCGATACCAGTGCTGGCAATATAGTGAGTGTCTGGAGTCAAACCGTTTTGAAGGAAGTTCTCGCGTCGACCTACCACCACACCATTATAATTGCAATCGATATCACGAACAAAGAACCAAGTTCGGACGCAATTATCAGCGATATTCATACCGTTGTCGGCAAGCATCTTCTCATAACGCTCAAGCTGACGGTGCGTCTGGCTATAGCTGTCAACGTTAACGTTAGCGTCAACGTAATTATAAGTCCAATAGCACTTATCAATGCCATTGTCGACCAGGATAGTATTCGCGTCGACGGAAGAGATCTCAATATCACTTTCAAACATCGCAATAGCCTGCACCTTGCAGAGAGGCATCGGAGATTGTCCGACAATCGAAAGAGCCAGATTCTTATCAGCGAAAGCCCTCTTCACGCAATCAGCCTGAGTAGCGACGTCGCTAAGGTGGACACGCACGAAGAAAGCAGAGACATTCATCTCCTTCTCAATCTCCTCAATAGCACGACGTATATTAGAAATTAGCAGTGAAATATCGCCACATCTGTCGACCGTCGGCACAAATGTAGAATGGATAATAGAATGAGCAGCATCTGAAGTTTTTGATTTCGTCATCGTTATCGTTGACAAAACCGCAACAGTCTTATTGCTGTCGTTGAATATTCTTCTTTCGTGTTTCATACTGCAAATTTACTTGATTTGTGCCGTATTTGACGCAAACAAGCCACAGAAAATACAACATTGTAAATTTTCTGCAAAAATAGGATAATGAGGGGAGGTAGGCAATACTCAAAAATGGGTATTGATTTTAATTCATAATTCGGAATTCATAGTTCATAATTGGAGGTTATATAGCAGTTGTTCCAAAATGATAATTGTCCCAAATATAGGGATATAAACAAAAGAAGACGGATAAAACTCCGTCTTCCAAATGATTTTAAACCACTGTACCAAAAAACTTTTGATACAACTTGCTTCTCTTCATTTTACGTTCAGAGAAATACATCTCTATTGTATCATTTACCTGACGATATTTGATATATCCAACCTCCCTTAGAAACCTATATGCTTTCTCGTTATAGGATTTGCAATATGTCCTAACTTTGATTCCTTTCTCAGTAAGAGACCTAGCAATTAGAAATGCACTTCTAAAATGGAGTAATGTATAATATAAAGAATTATTCCATCCTCCTCCATGAAACGAGACAATGTTCTTGTCGTCATATTCGTGTAACAGATAAAAAAATGCAAAGGGCTGATTGTCTTCTTTTGTGATCAAAAGATAGCTTTCAATGAAATGAGGATTGTCTTTTAAGAATTGTACCCATTCCTCATTTGTATCTATATCTCCTACAATAAGATGCCAATCACCATACTTAAATTTTGAAACTACCTCCGCATTTCCAAAATCTGTTGTTGATATAACGCTGTCCCCAAACATTGCGTCTATTTCAAACTTGATTTTAGAATCTTAAGATTCTTGATTTTTGTCTGACAATCGATAATTCTATTTTTGCAATCAGTTTTGGCAGGATCTAATGTTGGCATCCCTTTTTTTAGTCTTGCGATCTCCAAATTCAAGTCTGCGATCTTCTTGTCGCATTCCGCTTTTGTTTTAGGTTGTGCTCCCATAGTAAAAAAATTAAGTTAATAATTGTAATTTAGTCCTCTCTATTTTTTGCTCTCATATAAGCTTTGTATTGCTTATCGAGATCTCTAAAATTTCTGAATCCTTCTTCAGCAGTCTTTTCCAAAGACGCATAATGTTTATTAAATTCAGGATCTAATAATTTAGCCAATTGATGAATAGCGTCATTTCTTTTATCCTTCCATGAATTAATTTCACTCAAGACTTTATTGAATGACTCTATATTCATTTTATTTAATCTTTGAATCAAGGTTCCTAATGGTTTTAAGGATTTGTCTCCATCTGGATCTAATTCATTAAGCAATGACTCTAACCTATCCTCTATCAAACTGCCAATCAAACCGACTGCCTCTAAAAAATAATGATGCTTCATGGCGTCATTATAGGCGGTAAATGCAGCCTCATAAAGATCATGTCTTTGAGGTCCAACTTGAGGATCTTTTTTAGAACTTACTCTCAATATTTTTGATTTTGCCATAAATCCCTTTCTTTATTAAATCCTCCGCAAGTATATATATATATATATTAAAGCAAATTTTTCGTCAATTATTTTCAAACAAAAATTAATAAGAGATAGACATTATGTTGTAGAAAACAAAACCTGAAACTTGAAACCATTTAAACACACAAAAGGTCTCGCTTTGCAGCAAGACCTTATATTGTGTTTTTTCTTCGATAGATTCGAGAAATGAAAGATTAGAGCTTGTTAATGTAAACAGCCAACTTTGACTTTAGGTTAGATGCCTTATTCTTGTGAATAACGCGGATCTTAGCCAACTTGTCTAGCATAGAGCTAACTTTTGGATAAAGCTCTGCTGCCTCTTTCTTGTCTGAAGTTGCACGTAGCTTACGAACTGCATTTCTTGTAGTCTTAGCGTAGTATCTGTTGTGCAATCTCTTCTTCTCTGTCTGTCTGATTCTCTTAATAGAAGACTTGTGATTTGCCATTTTTTTTAATAAATGAATTTATATTAGTAGTCCATAGGAGAGTCGAACTCCTCTTTCAAGAATGAAAATCTTACGTCCTAACCGATAGACGAATGGACCCCGCAATTAGATATTCTCTAATTGTAGCCCATAGGAGAGTCGAACTCCTCTTTCAAGAATGAAAATCTTGCGTCCTAGCCGATAGACGAATGGGCCTCCTTTATGTCACAAAATCAATAAACTACGTGTCTATTCCATTTTGCGACTGCAAAGATAGATATTATTTTCTAAAATCCAATACTTTTGCTTAAAATATT
>DCIP01000067.1 GCA_002317115.1 Candidatus Scybalocola fimicaballi | reverse complement strand
CTATTGAACAGCCTTCTTTAGTGGAGGTTATGAAACTTCGTATGTATGAAATGGGACTGAATCAAGCCAAACTTGCTGAGTTGTTAGGGGTGAGTTCTTCACGAGTTAGTGATATTTTCAATGGCCGATGTGAACCGACTTTGCAACTGGCTCGTGAGATCTGCCGAAAGATGAATGTTGACGCTCGTATTGTGTTGGGTGTGTGATTATTTAAGCTATATCCAATTATGAATTATGAATTTTGCATTATGAATTAATATAAAATTCTTATCTTTGTAGCAATAACAAAGAACTTATGAATATAGCTACTCTTATATCTGGCGGTGTCGACAGCTCTGTTGTCGTGCATCAGTTGTGCGAACAAGGCCTTAAGCCAGATCTTTTCTATATACAGATTGGTGGCGGATGCGACGGCTTGTCGGACTGCTCTATGGATGATGACATCATGATCTCTACTATGATTGCAAAAAAATATGGTTTGCAGTTCGACGTGGTGAATCTTCACAAGGAGTATTGGGAAAACGTGGTCGGTTACGCCAAGGAGAAGGTGATGCGTGGTCTTACTCCTAATCCGGATGTGATGTGCAACAAATTCATCAAATTCGGTATGTTCGAGGAGAGAGTGGGGCATCAGTACGATTTCACTGCCACTGGCCACTATGCAAGAGCCGTCAGAGAAAATGGTTTGACGTGGCTTTGCACAGCTCCGGATCCAATCAAGGACCAGACTGATTTCTTGTCGCAGCTATCACAGAAGCAGATCGCTAAGTCGATGTTCCCAATCGGCGACATGATGAAGAGCGAGGTACGTAGAATAGCCCAGGAATCGCGTCTTCCAAGCGCATATAGAAAGGATAGTCAGGGAATCTGTTTCCTTGGCAAATTCAAATACAACGATTTCTTGAAGAATATCGTTGGCGAGAAGGAAGGTAATATTGTCGACAGGGAGAGTGGCAAAATCCTCGGTAAACATAAAGGTTTCTGGTATCACACTATCGGCCAGCGTAAAGGACTTGGCTTGAGCGGTGGACCATGGTTTGTTGTCGACAAGGATATCGACGACAATGTGGTGTATGTCTCTCGTTGTGAGCAGAAGGGTGGTATCTATGGCAATAATTTCATCGTGACTGGTTTCAACCATCTTACTTTGTCTGAACATCCGTGGAAGGCTGGGGAAGTGTACGATGTGAAGTTTAAGATCCGCCATACGGAGATGTTGAAGAATGGCAAACTACGTCTTGCCGACAACGGAATCGATTTGAATGTGGAGAGCCCAGAACCAATCCAGGGAATCGCACCGGGACAGTTTGGAGTGATCTACGACGAGGAAGGTAACAAATGCTACGGAAGTGGCGAAATTCGTTTGCTATTGTAAGAGATGAAGAGACTGATTTCTGCAATATTCGCTTTGTGGTTTACGGCCTCTTCGTTTGCCCAGGATAAAGTTTGCCCGTTAGAGGGTGAAGGTCTATGGGCTTTTTATGCTCGCGTCGGCCTCAACACAAAAGAGCTACGTGACCAGTTTTTTGTTCTCAACAAAGGTCGATTCGGAAAAGATTCCACATTGTTGACGGGAGTATATTATAAAATTCCACATGCAGGTGATTCCAAAGTCACAACAAATGCCGAACAAGTAACCACCGTCGACACAACAAAAAAGCTTAAAAAGGTTGCGGTAAAAGATAAGGTTTGTCCGCTTGAGGGAGAAGGATTGTGGGCTTTCTATGCCCGCGTCGGCTTGAATACCAAAGATTTGCGAGATGTGTTCTTGGATATCAATCAAGGACGATTTGGCAAAGACGCATCATTGTTGACTGGAGTATATTATAAAATTCCTACTGTAGATGATGTTGAGCCTGAGACTGCTCCAGTGGCTAAAGACCAAGTGCCATTGAAGCCTCAAAAGAGCGACGTAATCGAGAAACTTTTCGGAAAGGATTATGAGCGAGTGCCTGTTACCAGCAAGGAGTTGGACGGTGCTGTTTTCTACCTTGTTTCAGGACACGGAGGTCCGGATCCAGGAGCGATTGGCAAGTTTGCTGGCCATGAGTTGCATGAGGATGAGTATGCCTACGATGTGATTCTTCGTCTTGGCAGACAGCTTATGATGCGAGGAGCGAAGGTGAATTTTATCATTCAGGATAAAGTCGACGGAATACGAGATGATCAGTTTTTGCAGACGTCGCGACGTGAGACATGTATGGGAGCGCAGATACCTTTGGATCAAGTCAAGCGATTGAAGCAGCGTTGTGATAAGATCAACGCATTGTATAAGAAAGATGAGAAAGGGTACCGTCGCGCGGTATTCATCCATCTTGACAGTCGAAGCGAAAGAAAACGAATTGATATTTTCCTATATCATGCCAAAGGAAGCAAAGCTGGAAAGATGACGGCAGAAAGCATCCGCACAACGTTGGAGGACAAGTATGCACATCATCAGCCCAACCGTGGATTTGAAGGCACAGTCAGCAGACGAGACCTATACGTGTTGACTGAGACAAATCCACCGTCGGTATTCTTCGAACTTGGCAATATACAGAATCTACAGGATCAGCAGCGCTTCATCCGTACCAGCAACCGCGAGGCTATGGCCAAATGGATTGCCGAAGGATTTGTGAAGGATTACAAGATCCAGAAGCAAATAGAGAAAAACGAAAAGGAAAGAGCAGAGTCCAAAAAGAAGAAGAAATGAAAAATGAATGTCATACAAATATAGAATCAAACGATTCTAATATTATTGATTATCAATCTTTATTAAAAACTATTGGATGCTTGATTGAGAATGCTCGATCAAAGGTGGCAATAGAGGTAAATAGTATACTTTTGGATACTTATTGGGAAACAGGACATTACATTATTGATTTTGAACAAAATGGAAATGCACGTGCTGAATATGGAAAAGGTCTGTTAAAACAATTATCAAAAGATTTAACAAACGCATACGGTGCAGGTTTTAATCATTTTAACCTCATTTATATGAGGAAACTTTATCTTGCATTTCCAAAAAGTAGGACACTGTCCTACAAATTAAGTTGGAGTCATTATACAGAAATATTGAAATGTGATGATCAATTGGAGAGAGACTTCTATTTGAAACAATGTGAAGAGGAAAAATGGAATGTTAGAGAATTAAAACGCCAAATGAAAAGTATGCTATTTCATCGAATTGCATTAAGTAAAGATAAAGATGGAGTTTTGGCATTGGCAAAAGAAGGTCAACATATTCAAGAGGCAAAAGATTTGCTTAAAGATCCATTTATATGGGAATTTGTTGATTTACCACAGAAAGAACGTGTACTTGAAACTGATTTAGAGTCTGCTCTTGTTCATAAGTTTGCCGATTTTATGTTGGAGATGGGAAAAGGCTTTTGTTTGATGAAAGAGCAATACCCAATTCCGATTGAAGGTGAAGTCTATCATTGTGATTTGGTTTTTTATCATGCTATATTGAAATGTCATGTGTTAATAGATCTGAAGCGAGGTGCCATAAAGCATGAAGACATAGGACAAATGAACTTTTATTTAAACTATTTCAGACATGAAGTTTGTCAAAGTGATGATAATCCTCCTGTAGGAATCGTTTTAGGCTCAGCAAAAGATGATTTGGTTATGCAATATGCATTAGAAGGTATTTCTAACCAACTATTTGCAGCAAAATATCAATTATATCTTCCTAAGCGAGAAATTCTTCAGTCGAGATTAGATGCTATTTTGAATGAAGCAGATATTGAACGAGAAAAGGAGTCATTGAAAAATCAATAAAAGTAATTTAAGTGCAAAATAAACTCGTTATATTAATTGCATTCATATTCTGCATCACCAACGTCTATGCCCGCAAAGAAATCCATCTTTACGGAACCGTCACAGACACAACTGGAGCACCGTTATCGTTCACTGATATTGTGATACAGGACTGTAATCTTAAGATTATGGCAGATGTGAAAGGCAAGTATGATATCAAAGTGCCACGTCGCAAGAAAGTATGGTTTATATGGTCGCACTACATTCCACACAAGATGCGAGCGAGAAAGAGTGGGGAATACAATGTTGTGCTGAAGGAGCCAGCGAACTTGTAAAAACAAGCGAGTCTGGACAAGTCTTGAATAAATAAAAATTAAATAACATTATGAAATTAGAAAAACTATTTTGGGTTTTGTCCCTAATGAGTTTGGCCTTCTTTTCTTGTAATGATGATGACGAGAATGATGGTCCTAAAGAACCAGAGACTATCACGAAGTATTATACAATCGGTTCAGGAGCGAGTACAGCCGGTTGTTATCTATCATTGAGAGATGATAAGGTTTATCGTATAGCCACAGAGGAAGAAGTGTTTACTGCCGACGACGAGTATTTGAAGCATGTGGATTTGATATTCGATGGTAAGGATTTTTACTCTCCCACAAGTTCTTCTAATCCAACCATCAACAGCAATGGTATCAAAACACATGTAAATCCGTATGGGACAGGTTATTTCTTCGAAACAAGTGAAGGATACTACGGACAAATCTATTTTGAAGGAAATCCTACACTTGGTGATCCTAAGGTCAATTATAGAATTCGTGTTGAATACCAAAAGAGAGATACTCCAAGTGAGAATATAGAAGAAACGTTAGGAGGTGGTTATGTCGTTCCGACTGACACATTCTATGTGGTAATTGGATCAAAGACATCACCTTTAACTCCATATTTCTCTGTGAAATTGATGGACACTATTAATATAAACGACAAAGATAGAATGGTGTATGCAGATTTCTGTCAGAAAATGGATGGCAATGAGTCAGATCTTAATTTGGGAGTTGTTTCCTCAGATTTAAGCGAGACTGCTTCATTTAATCATATTTATAAAAAATTGAATTATAGTGGAGTATATACATATTCTACTGGAGGAATAGCTGGAGAATATCCACAGTATGAGGGAACTATCACTCAAAAATTCTCTTATAATACAGGAGATCCTTCATTGGGTAAACATTGGGTTAATTGGACTCTTGAGATAACGAGAAAAGGAATCAGAGTTCAATAGTATTGTAATAAGATATAAAGACGCGATGGATTGATTCGTACAATCCATCGCGTCTTTTGTTTTGTTTATGTTAAATGGGTGGTATTGAGGGGTTTGCCGTGTAACGGTTATTAATTTAGCCCATGGTTGCGGCTCGTTGATAGACAAGACGCTACCGTGGGCGAGAATGAAGGGAATTAATCTTTTATTTAAGTAATGTTGTATAATCGAACGGAATACATCCGCCAGGATATGTTTCATTAGGATCATAATGAGACTCTTTATCCCATTCAATTACTTTCAAAACTTCATCAAAAGACTCAATGTTAAAATAATTCTCTTTTTTTGCAAATTCCAATAATTCGTCATCCAACAATGATGATGCACGAGATTGGCATACAAAATTGAAATATCCGTGTTTTTCTTCTGTGGCATGCTTTTTATTTAGCTCAACTTCCATCTTTGCAAAAAAACAAATTTGTTCGATGAAATAATGTTCTGTGCGCATATAAGCCTCTGTATGATACTTATCTAAATACATATACAACAAGTCAAATGCTTTGATGTCTAATTGATTGCGTTTGTTAGCTTCGTATGCTACAATTGCACTATCAGTTTTTTCAAAGACTAAATCAAATATATCTTTACCTATCCACAATTTGTCTGTTTTGTGGATGTCTCTGCTAACATCGTGTGTCTCATACTCATCAGGAACAGATGAAAGATAGTTCTTTAATTTTATTTCATTTACTTCTCGATCTTCAAAGCGTCTGATTCTGTTAAAAAAATCCAAATCATGGGTTATAAGCCAAACTTTAGCTGCTTTATTGTCATTAAAGATATAGAGATTAGCAAATATATTGAGCTTTAGTTTTTTCATGTCAAGTACAATGTCCGAATTCTCATCATACTTTACATATTCTAATCCAAATGTGTCTTTGCATTCAATTTCTTTTTCAAAGCTAATTATTTTTGTAGTGGAATACGCATCAAACCATGCCATCCTAAACTTTGTAGATAGTTGGAGCGAAAGTTCTAAATCACTTGGTCTATCATTTATGCTGTCAAAGTTAGTTCTAGGAGTAAAAAAATCAGAAGATTTGTAAAAATCATGATAATCGTCAATACAAATTTCTTCTACTTTTTTATAAAAAGCTGTCTCATCTGGAGCCTTGTATCCATGAAATCTCAGCAAGTCATTTATGACTTTAAGGGTGACCGAAGTGTATTTCTGAAAATCCTCTAACGATTCTATAAAATAGTCAGGTGCATATTCTGCATTCTCAAATAGTCGTCTGTTATATTTTCTTTCTACGTCTCTGACTATTCTTTCTTCTTCTTTTGTCAAATTAATTTTCATAGTATCAGCATTAGAACTAACATCCAAATCGCAATTTAATATCTTTATTTCACATCCAAATTCGTTATTGGAATATGATAAAGAATCTTTTATCTCTACACTCTCATTAAATGCAGATTCATTTTTAGACTCTACATTTTTTTGTTGAGAATTCTCAACACACCCACAAAGATTCAAAAGAATCAAATTGCACAATAAGAAAATCTTTTTACCACTCATTTTTTATCTCTTTTATAACAATATTGATCATTACTGTCGACCTCAAAATCATTTTTATCTATGGTTGATACACTTCCATCTATATGCTTTATCTCAACTTTTGACACTTTAATACCATAATCTTTTAATAATGAATGTGATACAATTTCGATTTTCTTATTTTGATCATAAGCAATAGGCATATATTGTTCATAATCAAAATACAATGAAGGATTGCATCTATTATTCATACCCCTTCCACAAGATTGAGCAGATCTCACCTCAAAGTGGACATGAGGACCTTTGGTTCCTTTTGCATTCCCTGTCTCACCAGAGTAGCCTATAATGTCTCCTGCTTTAACCTCGTCTCCCTCTATGACGCAAAAACTGCTCAAATGTGCATACGCCAAATAGAAGATATTAGAATCTTTATTAAATCCGGGACCATCTGTATATTCATCAGGAAAATATGGTTCGAAATTTTTCTTTCTTCTATTTTTGAATATCTGTACTTGAGACTCTTCGTAAATAGCGAGAACTATAACATTGCCATAGTCTCCAACTGCACTTGCTGATACAATTCTTCCATCCAAGCAAGCATATATAGGTGTGTTTAATTTTGCAAACAAGTCAACACCTTGATGTGGTCGAGAGCCTCTATAATGAAAAGATGCATTATATGCACCAAAACCACCTCTAAATTGGTACGCACAAATTTGCATCACATCTAATGGATCGTGCCAACTTGTATTATGTATAGGAAAATCTTTTTCAACTTCTTTGCAAACTTCTTTCTTGTAATTGAAAGCTTTCTTTAAAGTTTCAAAAGTGTTTTTGCGTGCTTCCCAAGATAGAGGAGTCTCTTTGCTTGGGTTGTTTAGTAATCTGTTTATCAATAAGTAATAATCCATTTCCTTGGTTGATTCAGATTCCATGAACAAGCAAAGTTGTGATAGAGTCAACATATAAGGGACAGAAAAACACTCCTGATATTTTTTTACTACATTAGAATTATTCGATAACACTCGATTGTGCATGAAACTTCTATTCGTAAAAAATGTAGCTCCAGAATCGACTATATTATGTATGTCATTAGATATCAATTCAGGAGATTCTAATACATTTTTAGGCAAACGGCCATTATAGGTTTTATAATGGGCTTCATGAGTCATGTGTAAAAGTCCACGTCCCTTAAATTTACTTTTAGAAGAGGCATAATTATTGGGGGCTTCCTCAGAGGCTCTAAAGTAAGCTGTCTCCACACATGCCATCGCTAAAAAGACAATTTTTTGAATGCATTTGTTTATTCCGTATCTCTTAGAAATTGTTTAAATTTAGTTAAAATCTTTTATATAAG
>DCIP01000122.1 GCA_002317115.1 Candidatus Scybalocola fimicaballi | reverse complement strand
TAGAAATAGCGAGTGCTTTTTTTGTAGTCAAAACGTTTATTGATATTGATTGTCGATTAATCAAACTCCAATTGATTATTTCCAATTTCAATGATAGCTCCGTTTATTGGATAGTAAACAAAACTCTTGAGAATTTTCTTGCCTTTTGCAGATAAGGCTGCTCTGTAATAGTCGAACTGGGTCCTATATAATCCAGCATAATGTTTATTGTTCTCATCCAATACATCTGCGAAATCTCGTGGAAAACTTTTGAAGTCGATGAGAATACAACCATCTTTTGTCTCTATCACTAAATCCATTGAACCTCTCACTATTTGATTGTCAATCAAATGATAGAATGGAATTTCATGAAGTTCATTAGTGAACGGTCCGAAAAACTCTTTCAAATAGTTGATTAGGAAGTTTCTTGACTCGACCACCTCTTCTGCGCTTGGAAGTACTTTGTCGAAAAAGAAACTTTTGATGATAGCCTGCGTCGTTGCCACATCATGCTCCTTGTCTCCATTACATGCGGCATAAGCATTATGAATGCATGTTCCGATTCTATCCATGTCGTTATTCTCACCTCTTAAAGGAATACGTTTGCCTCTCTCTGCAATTTTGGAAACAACTCCGACATCTGTACCTAAACATGTGCTTGGAGCAATGTATTTGTTTTTTGTATTCTCAACCAAAATTTCGAAACATGGAAAATCATACCTCTTTTTCTCCTCTTCAGACTCTTTTGCCTCGACCTCTTCCGCACCTATATGTTTTACGCTGGCAGTTAATCCTGTGCCACAGAAGTCTGGAATTTCTACATCTTCTTCTTGTACAGTCGGTAGATTAAGAATATCAATGCTCTCCAGCCATGCATGAGGGTTGTTGCCTCTTGAGGCTTTTTTAGCTGTAAGTATCAGTTTGTTTTCTGCTCTCGTCATACCGACATAAAGAAGTCGCTTGCACTCATCTATGGATGCAGTTTTTGCCTTTTGGAACGCTTCGCTTTCAATGATGTTGTTTGAGATGAAATCAGGTATGGATGGCTTTCCGAATGCAACTGGAAAGATTTGTGGTATGAAACTGATGATCATCTCAGGAAACAAATTCTCTTTATTAGGCTCAGTAGTGCGATTCTTCTGAACACCCAAGATATGATGGAGAACTACAGTCTTGTCTTCAGTGAAGTCGTGGTCAAGAGAAAGAAGAATGACATTTTTCCACTGTAGACCTTTCGACTGATGGTATGAGTTGAGTGTAATACCTTCACTCTCACCGGCAGAGATGGCCTCGCTTGTCTGTAAGTAGTCAAGGAATCCGGTAGTGGTGGCGCCCAATGTCATCACATCACAGTAGTTTACATATTCAGAGGCGATATTCAGAATCTGGAACAGGTTCTTTTCTCGTTTCTCCCATGACCCGTCCCAACTCTTAAGAATGGCTCGTAGATTGAGCTCAATTATTATTGACTCTATCAAGGAAGTCACATCCTGATCTTGCCAAACCTTTCTAAGTGTAAGTATTCTTTCTATCAATTTGTTGTCTGCAAGGAATGTCTTTTTTTCAGACTCATTCTGAAGATACTCCAATCGTTCATCCACCAAATTGGAAATCCTATAGTTAGGATCTGTAAGATGCACAATTTTAGCTTTGGCCAACTGATTGTATGGGTCGACAATAAGAGTTAGGATTGCGGAGATAAGCTCAGTCTCCTTTTGCATCAGAATGGATCCAGTGCCGACATTGACAGGTATGCCTCTGGCATTGAGTGCCTCTGCAATCAGGCTGACTTCACTGCCTGCCCCATTGCGTGAGTAGGCCAGAACGGCGATGTCGTTCAAAGAGAAAGAGTCTCCATCGTTATTCTTACACTCCTCAATTAATTTTTCGATGAAGCAGGCGATACTTTTAATGAAATTATCTTTAGTCGACTCTGTAGAGGCAACGTAAGTAAGATTTGCACCTTTTGATTTTTTATCTCTGGTCGGATTAAGCTTTACCTTGTCTTCTGGCAATTTGTTTTTGAAGGCATTGGAGAATACTTCGTTGCAGAAATTTACAATGTCAGGTTCCGAACGGTATGATTCTTTCAGAGTGTTCATGTTTTCCTTTGGAATCATATTTGCCACAGCCTCAGTAAGATCAGTGTCTGCACCACGGAAACCATAGATTGCCTGTTTCGAGTCGCCACACCAGAAAGACTCATTTACAAGGTCGGACAGACGGTTGAAGATTTCCACCTGGATTGGACTAGAGTCTTGGAACTCGTCGACAAACAAACATTTGTATTTACCGCTGATTTCTGCGGCAATATCTTTATTTTCTAAAAGTTGCAACATATATACCTCGAGATCATTGAAGTCGAGAATACGCATCTCCTGCTTATATTTTATATATTCATCCTTCCATCTTTCTGCAAGATCAAACAGACAATTTACAAGTTTCTCCAAAAGAGAGTAGACTTTCTTACTGTTCCAGATGCACGACAACTCAGCCACAGCATTAGGAATTTCAGGACAACTTTTTTGGTGTCCTTTAGGGAGTTTTGCCAAAAAGCTACAGAGATCGGTATAATCAATAATGCTCCAAACCGCCGAATCCAAATACTTCTTTGCGTCCTTGTATCTTTTCTGTGCTGCTTCAGTAGTATTTGGGCCGTCAATGTCAACAATCGCTTTAAGGATAGGCAGGAAGCGTTCCTTTGACATATCGAATTCTGTGTCATCAGATCCAAAATATTCACGAATCTTTTCAAGCGAATAGTTACGAGAATTCGTGAAATCATTGATTCTGTAGGATTGGGCATAATCGATTATCGATTTAAGCCAATTTTTCCAAAACATTATGTCTGGAACCGACATTCTGTTCTCCATCTTGGTGATATTGAACTCTTGCTGGAATTCGTGAAATAGCTTGATATCATCGTCAGACGGCAAGAGATAGAGCGATTGATTGATGTAAATTTCAGCAGCATTATCATCCATCACCTTCATATCTGGACTCAATCCGAGCAGATACCAATAGCGATGGACAAACTTTTCGCCAACGGAGTGGACGGTACCGATGATGGCCTGATCGAGTAGGGCAGCCTGCTCATGCAATCCTTTTTTGTAGAGCACCGCACGTGCACGCTCTTTGAAGTCTGCTGCGGCCAATTTAGTGAATGTAGTGAGAATGATTTCACTTGGTGCCACAGCTTCGCACTGACCAGTGATGTTGCCCTGCTCATCTCTGATGACACCCTCTATTTTGTCTGCAAGTTTATGAGTAAGAGTATAAGTCTTTCCACTGCCTGCACCTGCACTGTAATATGTTATATTCTTCATTTTAGTTTACCTTTAAAACATTTAAAATTGGAATACAAATTCTCAGAATGGATTTTTTCATACTCATCCAGAGGTACCAGATTCTTTTTTTCTGGTGGCGTATTCTTCACATAATCAAGAATAGTCTCGTCGACAGGATATCCCTCTTCAGTAGAAATAATACCTCTACAAATCTCATTTCTACGATAGCGGTAGGAGTTGATGATCTTTGGAATTAGATCATCGTTGTTCAAAGGTTTGACTCGTTCCATATGAGCAGTATCCAACAAAAAATCGCTCGTTGTGTAGAGTTTATGTTTCGGCATTGTGAAATATGCAGTAGCCAAAATGTTTTTGTCTGTTTCCATTTTGACCAGTTTCTCGTAGATTGCGAGCTGTAGAGAAACATTCTCTTCAAGAAGACTCTTGTACTTATTCTTACTTCTGGTCCACTTGAAATCAAAGACTACAAAATCACCGTTTTGAGTCTTTAGCAACATATCCACGAAACCATTGATTTCTGGATCATCAGAGTCGTTTTCAATAAGGCTGATCTTGCCGTTGACTTTCTTTTCCGACTCCACAACAGTAAGGTTGTTTTTCTTTATGATGTCAAGAAGGATCTCGAGGTTCTCTTTCAAGTCCTCTCTGAACATCTTAGCCTCAAGGATATTCTCCTTAAGCAAAAGAATAGCGCCATGCTCCTTGATTATCTTACCAAGAACCTCATCAAATTTTGTATCGATGTTATCTTTGATATCATTATTGGAGCCTATGAAAAGGTGTTCGATGACAGCATGCACCACATTTCCTTTTACAGTGTCGATCGGATCCATTTCGTAGGAAGCTTTGTCGCGAAAATGGAGCACTTTATCCATCACATAGTCAAAAGGATACTGTATAAGTGTATCAAGAGAAGTGTAGCTCTCTTTATTTGGCATCAGTTCTTCCTTCATCTTATTGATAGCGAAGTTAACGCCACTATGGTTGTTTTCAATTATCTGGATCTCTTCTACTTCAGTAGGAGCAGTCACTGGCCTTTTGGTGATTTTATTTATAGAACTGCAGGTCTCCTCAAGACGTATAATCAATGGATGTTTTTTGGTGCTTTCGTTTTTATCTTGTTTTGCAGTAACCAAGACAAGTTGCTTTTTTGCCATGAATACAGGTCTCATGACATTTTGCATCGTGGAGATGTTGAATTTCTTATTGTTCCAGAAATAACAGCCTTGGCTTGAGAGTTCTGATATTTCCTTAGCGTTCAGAAATTCAGTCGGTTGCTTGGCCGCAGTGTAGTTGTAGCAGTCACTCCATATGACGTGGTCTGCTTGATCGATGATGTCATAAGGGTTAATTATCCATCTGGAGTCGCTCTGGCTCTCGTAAAGAGAAAAATCTGTGTGTTCGTACAAAGATGCAGCCCAACTGTTTATCAGAACGAATGGAATAGTTTCTCCTTCGTAGTCGCGGATGATAGAGTTAAGCGCTTGGCACAAACCGTAAACTTTATAGAACTGGTTTCGTTTGATATTGTTCCTTTCGGTCGTGTTAGCCTTTTCACCGCACCAGTTAGAGAGTTGGATAAGGAAGTTTAGAATTTCATGCTTAACCACACCCTCCTTATGTGGAGTAGGGATGAAGTTAGTTAGGCAATTGATAATCTTATCTCGACTTTTCCCTCCATTCTCACTCTCCTCCTTGATGTAGTTGTTAATGGTTTCAGTGTAAACCTCATTTTCATAACCGCCCTCCTCAACGATGACCTTAGCCAAGGATTTTCTCAATTTTGATGGAATAGGGTGGTCGGGCATCATCAACCAAGAGACAAGGTTTCTGATATTGAAAGGGTAGTCGAACAAACTTATTCCGAGCATGAAGAGTTGGGCAATCAGTGGATGTGAATCGTTCATTCTCGAACCCGATGTCGGCATTCCCATCATACGCTGAACGTTGTCAAAAGACTTGTTGTTGTTACAGATGAACAGTTCAGAGTCGCGTCGCTCCAGAGATGCAATATATCTGTAGGCATCGAGCGACGTAGAGAATTCCCAAATCTCGAGAGTCCCGTCGCAGGAAAGATCGATCTTATTCTTTGGTGCAGAGTCGCTATTAAGAATCATCTCCTGGATTTTGGCGAGATCGGTAGAGCTCTGGGCAATCGGCTTCTTCTCTTCATAGACAATCTTTGTGCCTTTTGCTTCGAGAAGCGAAAGAATTTTTTGGGTGATAGGCGACAGCTCATCTGCGGAAAATGCAGCAACGTTTATGACACTACCAGCAGGCAGCGGGTTTGACTCTTCCAAGTGAGAAATAATATTCGCTCTATTGTCCGCCTGACTTTTACAACTATAATTCTTTTCGATTTTTGCCAAAAGCTGTAGACGTTCGCTTGGCTGATTCATATCTGCTCTCCATCCACAGTCCACTAAAGCGTCTCGCCATTTTAAGCATTCGTTGCTTACTCCTAAACTATTTTTATCCCATGAAGCAGAGAACATATTCTTTTCGTTTGCCATTATCTTGCTAAACGCATTGTGGTAAGCTGCTTGACGTTCTGCGAGTGTTGTCTCTGTGGTGTGGATACCTAATTGCAGATTCAAAAGATTTACTAAATCATCTACATTAGCTATGCATTCGTCATACATGATGTTATCTCTCTTCTTGAGATCAATGTATGCGTTTTGCGTAAAATGTTGTCCTAATAATATCCTCATTTCATATTGATTTAGATATTGTTAAAATAGATAGATATATTTCCTTTCAAAGAAAGCATCAATAACACACAAAAAATCATTATGTCTCTCCAATGCATATTGTTACGCAATTGTTTGATGCTACCGTAAAATCCAAACTGAATATATCGGCCCTCTTTCAATAAGAGGGGCCTTAAAACAAAGATATAGTTATAAATATATTTATCAAAGTGAATTCAGATGTCGTATGACATGTTTATTTGTTGGAATTTTACGATGTTTCATCTCCCCACCACCTCATACCATTTCATCGTGCCTACACTCATGGAGCTCTCTTTGTATATGACTCCATTGGCGACGTGGTATAATTCGCCGTCGATCACTTTCTTCTCGGCGTCTGATGGTATCCAGTCCACTACGGCTCCTACAGGTGGCTCTGCGACGTCGTACATCTTAACATCTTGATTAAGAATGTAGAATGTGCCGTAGTAATAGTAGTATTCCACTCCGTCAAATGTGTACTTGCGTCGTGCTGAGGGAATAGATGGCACTCTGAAGCCGACGTGGGGAGCGTGTATCTCATACGTGTCGCCTCTCTGCAAATAGAATATTCCGTCGCGATAGTGATAGATTCCGTCGGGATGAGTTATAGGAAATGTATTCTTTGTGGCGCGTCTCTTCGACACTTTTTCTCCAAAATGCGGTGTTGAGTAATCTTCGTTTGTATCTGTTGCTGTCTGCTCCTTGAACTTGTGCTGCTTGTAGCCGTAATAAAGTGGGTTTTGATATTGTGGAAGTTGTCCTGGCGCCACTTCTCTGTCGATATCCGTCTTTGCTTCTGGCACGTACATTCTGGCTTTCCCCAATGTGTCTTTCGACTGTGTCGGGTAGTTGTACTCATTTAGATGACTGTGTGAAATCGCACCTGTGCCATTGGGCTCTGCGTTAAGATCTGATGTGCTCAATAACGCGCACATTGAGAATGCGGCTAAAATTATCTTTTTCAATTTCATAGTATTTGTTTTTTTTATTCTTTAATAAATTCCTTTTCTCTTGCACACCGCATAATAGGCGATAAGCACCATAAGCCCGGTCACTACCCATGAGATCGGATAGACGACCATCAGCCATTGGAATACGTGGTGCGACGGGATGACGAAATGCACCCAGCAGAGTCTCAACACACATGTCCCGATTACGGTGAGCGCGGCGGGTAGGGAAGAGTAGCCAAGTCCTCTCAATGCTCCACTCGCCACTTCGTAACTGCTGGCTATAAACTGCGGCAACAGCACCATCTCCATGCGGATGTAGGCAAACTCATGGACTTCGGGTTCGGAATTGAAGATTCCGATGAAGAAGGGTTCCTGCCATGTGAAAAAAGCATTGAACAATCCGCAGCTCACGACGCATAGCCACATGGTGTGTATGAAGATGCGTCGACAGCGCTCTTTATTGCCTGCCGCTATGTTCTGCCCCATAAAGGTGACGGCTGCGCTTGAAAACGCTGCTATGATGAAGTAGCAGAAATGCTCGTAGTTGAGCGCGGCTGCTGATCCCGACATGGCTGATGATCCGAAACTGTTGATGGACGACTGTATTGTGACGTTGGCGATGGCAAATACCATTCCCTGGATTCCTGCAGGTATGCCTATCTGCAACATCGTCTTCAACTCTTTCTTGTGGAATGCCATTTTGTCGAACTCTAATCTGTACGGATTACGCTCATGCTTCAGAATATAGA
The DNA here is from genome assembly GCA_002317115.1 of Candidatus Scybalocola fimicaballi. Lineage (GTDB taxonomy): Bacteria > Bacteroidota > Bacteroidia > Bacteroidales > Paludibacteraceae > UBA1723. The sequence goes on along the minus strand of DCIP01000122.1, from coordinate 758 downwards.
TGACGATGGCTGCGTTGATGGCATTCGCTACCAATGTGGCTATGCCGACGCCGGCTACTCCCATGTCGAACCCTACAACCAGTATGACATTGAGGATCGCATTGATAAGCCCCGACACTAACAGACAGTATAGTGGCCGCTTGGTATCGCCCATTCCACGTAGGATTGCCGATCCGAAATTGAAAATCATGATGAAGGGGATTCCTGCGAAATAAAGCTGGAGGTATAGGGTAGAGAGGTCGATGACATCAGACGGTGTGTCGATCATTTCAAGAATGGGACGTGCCAAACCAATTCCTAAGAACAATAGCAAGATGCCACTGACTATTGACACTCCTGCTGTGGTGGCGACGGCGTCTTTGATGCCCTGCCAGTCTTTGCGTCCGATGTGGTTGGCGATGACGTAGTTGGCTCCTACCGATACGCCGACGAACAATGTGACCACCAAACTGATCACCGAGCTGTTGCTTCCCACTGCCGCCAACGCCTCTTTCCCGGCAAAACGGCCTACCACAGCCATGTCTATTGAGTTGAACAGCTGCTGCAACACGCTGCTGGCTGCCAACGGTAAGGCAAACATTATGATTTTGTCGAGCAGACTGCCATTCAGCATGTCGATGCCCGCATTCTTTGTCTCCACTCTCTTCTCTTTTTTTCGGAATGCAAAGATACAAAAAAGAGAAGATTATATTCTCAACTTTAGCAAGTAAAAAAGAAGCGATAATTTTGCTATCTTTGCATCGTTTTTTATAATGAAA
>DCIP01000016.1 GCA_002317115.1 Candidatus Scybalocola fimicaballi | reverse complement strand
AATAATCTCACTACCAAAGATAGAATGTACGAAGTCTATCTCAACGTGATAGAGTGGGGACCAAACGTATATGGAGCTGCTGAGGCTACAAAATTCTATTTTGGAAAAGAACCGTCGAAACTAACCGTCGACGAGGCCATTTATTTGGCTATGATAGTGCCACGTCCAAAGAAATTCAAATGGTGTTTCGACGACGAAGGAAAACTGCGTGAATCCTACGACCAGTATTTCAACACTATTTCAGAACGAATGCAAAAAGCGGAGATTATCTCTGAGCGAGAGATGAATAAAGTGTCGTACAAGAATGTAGAGCTTACTGGCGACGCAAAGAAAATGTTGAAGAAGGGAACTTCCACTTCAACTGTTGATGAGGCTGACGAAGAGGACGAGAAACCAGGATTCTTCAAAAGATTGTTTAAGAGGAAGAAGAATTAATAAACAATGTTAATGGAGAATAATGAATTTGTAAAATAAATGAAAGAATTAGAGTTCATATTGTATAGTTTACCAGAAGAGGATGGTAAGGTACAAGTTATTGTAAAAGAAGAGACAATTTGGTGTACTCAAAAAGCTATGTCACAACTTTTTGGAGTAGGCATTCCTGCAATAAGCAAGCATTTAAGTCACATTTTTGAAGAATGTGAATTAGATAAAAATGTGGTTATTTCCAAAATGGAAATAACCACACAACATGGTGCTATTTCTGATAAAACACAGTCAAAACAGGTTGATTTTTATTCTCTTGACGCAATAATCGCTGTTGGATATCGTATTAATTCATTACGAGCAACACGTTTCCGTCAATGGGCAACAAAAATATTAAATGAATATATTCGAAAAGGATTTGTAATAGACGATGATCGTCTTAAACAAGGGAAAAAAACTTTTGGGAAAGACTATTTTCGTGAATTACTTGAAAGAGTTCGTTCTATCCGATCAAGTGAACGACGAATATGGCAAAAACTCAAAAAATCGATTCTGATTTTGATAAACAAATCAGAATTATGTTGAATAAAGAATAAACAATGTTGAATAATTTATTCTTGACGCAGGTCAGTTTATCAAAGGAAATTCCTGAAGACAATTACATCTCCGATCTCCCCGTCGTCAGACATTTGAAAGAGATGAAGAAGATCGATTTCAAGAAACCTGTCACATTTATTGTCGGAGAAAACGGAACTGGCAAATCCACGTTGATAGAGGCAATCGCCGTCGCCATGGGATTTAACGCTGAGGGAGGAACTATCAATTTTAATTTTTCTACCGAGTCCACACATTCCGATCTCCATAAATACATCAAAATAATAAGGGGAACATCACGCAACCGTGACGGATTCTTCCTTCGTGCTGAAAGTTTCTATAATTTAGCAAGTTATCTTGAAGGAATGGATAGAGATAATCCTGGCGACGGTACATTCGACAGCTATGGAGGAGTGTCATTACACAATCAGTCCCACGGAGAAAGTTTCATGTCGCTTATAGAAAACCGATTTGGCGGCAATGGATTATATATACTCGACGAGCCCGAAGCCGCGCTCTCACCAATGCGACTGCTACGGCTTATGGCAAATATCAATGCACTTGTTGAAAGAGGATCACAATTTATCATCTCCACACATTCACCCATTCTTATGGCATTGCCCAAAGCCGACGTGTTGGAACTTACGGAGGACGGAATCCAAAGAGTGAAATATCAAGACACCGAACATTTCCAGTTGACCAAAGACTTTGTCAATTCTCCAGAGACGTTTCTGAAGTATTTGTTGGAGTGATGGATTTTAACAATTTTTTAATTTTTTGTTTGAGCATTTGAAATAAAGGTATTGCTATATTAGCAAAGTTAATTATTTTTGCATTTTGATTAATGTCAAATAATGTTTAAGTTCTAACTAATGGGTGAAAGTTACTATAAAATTCCCTTCGATTTTGCTTCGATATTGGATGAAAAACGTGGATATGTGAGTGTATGCACAGAATTGGATTCAATAGATCAGCATATTGAAATGCTTATAGGAACTTATCCTGGGGAACATTGTTTTGATGAGGAATATGGCACTCAAATTTGGGAAATGGATTTTGAAAGAATAGTGTCTTTAGACACTTGGAAAACTCGTTTCACTGAATGTTTGTCGCGTTCTATATCAAAATATGAAAAAAGAATCAGCAATTGTGAGTATCATCTTGAAGTAAGTGATGTCATAAAGGAGAATTCAATGTCGAGCAATGTTAGTGTTAGAAAAAAAGTAGAAATTTTTGTTAATGCGACACTTAATTCTACTGGAGAGCGATGCAAACTTTATTATACATTGTTTTTAGGTCCTTTGTCTAAAGATTAAATATGGGTTATACCAGAGAAAGTAAAGAAGAAATTAAAGACCGTATGATTCGTACGGCCTTGGATTTTTGGAACATAAGAAAGATCGAAAACTTAGATCCGCTTGTTAGACTTCTGATAGAGGCTTTGGCTATGCAGCTTCATGGCATATCGGAAGATATAGCTGACATTGAGGTGCGTGCAATGAGACGACTCAGCGAGGTTTTGCTTCCTGAGGTCGCGACTGTTGTTAGACCTTCTCATGCGGTCATACATGCAGAAACTTTGTCAGAAAACTTGAAGACAAGTTTTTTTGATGGATTTTCTACTGTTGCACCGTCTCAGGGACGACGCGACGGTAGGTCACTTTCCTTTTATCCAGTCTGCGAAACAAACCTCAGAATCGGCGATGTCCGTATGATCGTTGTTGAGAACAGCGTTTATGAGGTTATGCCAGATCAAAACAAAAGACTTTTGATTAAGTCGCAGACATTGCCGGAGAATGTCAACAAAGTGTTTGTCGGTCTTGAGTTTAAGGAAAAGGAGGCAGACTTAAACGGTCTGTCTGTATATTTTGATTTCCCTAATATCGACAGACGTAATGACTATCTTCATTTCTTGTCATCTTCTGTTTGGCGATTCAATGGTGCTGATTTGCGAGTCAGCAGAGGTCTGCATACAGAGAAAGGAATACACCAGGAGAAGTTGCAACATTTCTTTGACGGGTTGAGAAATGACCAGAGCGTGAATGAGAGTATTGTCGACTATTACAAAATGAGTTATGTGACCATAGATAGTACGGTTGTCCTTAAGAGTCATGATTACACCAAATTCCCTGCTGGATTCAAGTATGAAGATAGTGCTGAATACGAATCTGCATTCACAAAAGATTTGGTATGGCTGGAGATTGACTTTCCTCCTCAGTTCACCGAGTCTGTATTATCCGGCATACAAGTGTCTATCAATACATTCCCTGTCGCAAACAAAGAGATACGCAAGTTCAACTGCATAGTCAAAAAGGATTTTGGCGTGATACCTATTGCTGTTGGAGAGGGTGAGTCATTCTTCGATGTTGTTGAGGTGGTTGATGAATTCGGCACCGTCTACAATAAATCTAATGGTTATAAGGAGGATAGCACTGATTTATGCTACACGTTGCGACAAGGAGGTTGTGAATCATTTGATAAAAGAGATGCGCGTGATTTTTTGATACGTCTAAAGGGAGTGATGGAAGAGGAATTGAGTATATTCTCTATTCCTGAGAGAGGCTATAGTTCCGAGAGTGTGAATTTGATAGAGCAACTTTTGCGTAAAATCGAAAGAAGAACGCAAAATGACTCTAAATTTACCGAACTTCCTTATTATCTTTTTGTTGATCCCCAGAAACAGTCGTCTTTTTTCTATCTTAAATATTGGACTTCTTATGGCCCTATCGCAAACGGAATGAGAATCGGCCAGACTCTTAATCCTATGGGAGAGTCGTATGGAGAATATGAGAATCCTATTTTTTTAACTACGACTGTTAATGGAATGACTCCTCCTACTGAGAGAGAGAGAATCGCAAAATTCAAATATATTCTAGGAAGTAGAAATAGAGTTGTAACTAACAATGATATCAAGAACTTCTGTTTCTCAGAGTGTGGAGAAGAGATTTCAGATGTGAGAATTGAGAAGGGTGTCAGAAGAAGTCTGGATTCTGGATGTGGTTTGCAGAGAACGATAGACGTTTACCTTGTTCTTAAGAACCAAGAAATGAGTGAAGATCAAAAGACGCGTTTGTCAGATGAAATTTTGGAAAAATTGGTCGGACAGTCTCCGATGACGTATAATTATCGAGTTTTTTGTAAATAAAAATGAGTATAGAACTAGGTAAATTTATAGTTAATTATTTGCTTTTCCCGGTAATAGTCTTGATCCTTGGACTTGTTGCTGTGATTATTGCAAAGAAAAACCAATTGCTGTCTAATAAAAAGGCAGTGGTTACAGTATTGCTGTCAAGTCTGACTTATTCATTGTTTGGATTTAGCGGATTCTTTGGAATGGATTTTATGCCTTACGTTTATCTCTTTATCCAGATTATGTTTTTGTTATTGGGATTCGCCAATCAGAAGTTGTTGAAGCATTTTATTCCTGAGTTGGAGTCGTATAAACAACTGGTGGTTATAATGCTCCAATTAGTCATGTCGTGGGCCTTGTTTGCGATAATCTTTAACTTCTCAAATGAATTTCAGTATGGATTTTGGGCGGGAACATCACTTCTTCCAATTCTGTTTTATCCAGTATTTGAGTTGACCTTTAGATCATATCTCAAAATACCTGCTGAGATTTATAAAATCAAGGTATATCATGAGAATGATGTGTTCGAGCCTCCTCATGGAGAATTGGATGTCACACAGGTAATGGTGATTGGAATTAATGTCCCTAAATTTGTAGGGGATGAGAACGAGACTATTATAAAAAGTAAGGCAGTGAAATCATTTGTCTTGGGAGAATGGTTTGGAATGATTATGAACGATTATAACAAGCAGCATCTCGACAATCAGGTGGAGTTGTGTGATTCAAGCGAGTCTTATGGATGGATTTTCTACACAGAGAAATCATTCATGAAGTCAAGACGTTATATCGATTCAGACAAGACATTTGAGGAAAATGGTCTTGAGACAAATAGCATGATTATTGCGAGAAGAGTAAAAAATGTTAAATAACGAATATTAGAACACTATGGATAATAATTATAAGTCTGTCAATTGGATGCAGGGAATGAGTGTGTCTTCATCTCATTTTATTGCTACTGAGAATTTTATTATGGAGCGTATCATGAGAAACACTGCTGCACTCCAGAATAAATTTGCATACGGAATGCTCCCTATGCCGTATTATGAAGATGATGAGGATCAAATGCATCTTTTTGTTGACGGAAAGGGAGATCGAACTCGTTTGGTCCTAGATTTATACCATGGTATCACTGCAGGAGGATGCTTGGTTGATATTTCTCCAGCTAACCCGGTAATCTGCGAATGTAGTTCGGAAATTGAGACTGCTGAAAATGGATGGGATATTGTTTTGTCTGTGTCTCCATTTGAGAGATGTCCATGCGGAGAGCCAAATATGCAGGAGATACCGCCACGTTATCCTTATGTGGACCCTGTATTTAAGCTGTCCATTATAGAGAGAGCAAAACAATATATCAACGAATACGGACCGTTCGACGTGGTTGTCGGTTACTTGAAAAAGAAGGATGGTGAGCTTAAATTAGACAATTCATATATAGCTCCGTCTTTATGTATGTCTTCTAACTTTAAGTTGAGAAGATGTATGGACAAGTTGTCTCAATCAATGGATGCTATCAAGAATGCGTTGTCTTTGATTTTCGACAAGGCATACTCCGCATCAGCCAACAAGTCGGAGTGTTTGGAAAATACTTTGGTCTTCTGTAAGGAGGTTATGAGATCACTTTCTAACATCAATTACAGATGGCACAGCTGTGGTTTGAATTTGTCTCCATATCAAGTGGCTGAACTTTTTGGAGATATGGCAAATACCATAATGTTAGGCTTTTCATTTATGTCGAAGGCAGGAAAGGATGAGGTGTTGAAATATTTCTATGAGTGGAATGGCATTGCACCGTCAGCTTTTGAAGGAGTTTTGGATGAAGTCGCATCTAGAAATTTTTCTCAAAACAGAATAGATGTTTCGATGTCTTCTATTTATAATATGTTGCATGTTTTGGAAGATCTGATGGTCAGCCTTAGCAAGCTTGACTATGTCGGACAGAGAAAGGAAAGCATGGTTATTTCTGTATCATCTGCCAAGGAGACTACTGAACAGAACACTAAATCTAGTTGGCTTTTGTAATGCACAGCATGGATTCTAATAATTCAGAAATAATAAACAAGAATACATTATATACAGATTATCGTGCAGAGTTTGTCGCTGCATGTTTGGTCGAGAATGGTTTTGACTCAAATGAGATCAGAATCATTCGAGAGGGTGTGTCCAAAGGCGGTAAGAATATCGATAAGATAATTTGGGAAAATTCTATTGACAAGTTCTCAAAATATCTTTCCATATATACAAGGAAAAGAGATTTGTACGAATCTCTTCCGGAGGGTCTGTTCCATAGACGAATGGATCTAAATGACAAGAAAAACAAAGAGACTGTCATTGATTATATTCGACAAGAAAGACAAGCGGCGTTAAATGCGGCAGTTTTTTTCAGACCGTTTGAAATGGCGATTGACAGAATTCTTGTCGATGCCAATCTGTATGAGATGCGTTTGGAGAAGAGAGACAAATATGATGATTTTGTTCGTCTGTTTGACTCTGTTTGGCGTGTTTTGCAGGGATTGCCTTTGGAAAAATCTCTTTTTGCTGTCTCTTTTTTGTCGCAGGCCTACCGTTTGACAAAACCAGAACAGATAGCAGAAATACTTTCTGTGCTTTTCGACTGTGAGGTTAAAATCGAATTGTCGTACAGACAGATGTCAATAACAACCGATCAGTGCGACTGGAAATTAGGAGTCAACAGGCTTGGGGTGACTTCAGTTCTTGGCGGTGTTATGACAGATTGTTTTCCTGTCATGAACGTCAATATTGATGCATTGCCATCGAAGTATAAGGATTTGGTGTTCAAAAATACCAAAGCCTATGAAAACTTTATGGAGATAATGGATTTGTTTGTCCCTGCGGATGCAGAATTAAATATTAATATCAATATAGCTAAAGATGGTATTGCTTTCTTGTTGTCAGACGATGAGTCAGCTCCAATTCTTGGCTATTCAACAGTTTTGTCATGAGAGCTTTAAATGAAAAGGAAGCAATTGTTTTGCATGCGAAATTTGCTGCAAATATGATTTTGTTGGTTGTCTTAACTTTGTTTTTCATTTTCTCTTTCTTTAGAACTTCTAAATCAGAGATCGGTGAAATCAATTTGAAGACGGGTGATAGCGAAAAGATATACATGATGCAGTTGGAGTTGTGTGATGATATTGATGAACTATTCAATCGTTACAGATCTTTCGATGCTGTTGAAAATGTGAATTCTGAATTTCTCATGCGTTCTATTATTGACAGAAAGATGGAAATTTCAAAAAAAATATCTCAACTTCCTGAGGAAGACGTGAAATTTCATTCTTTTATGTTGTCTAAGATGGATGGCTTTTTACGTGTAAGAGACTCGATTTCAACTATGAGAGAGGAAGAGCTTAGATTGAAAAATGATCTTTTTAAGTGTAATCAGGAATATCTAAAGTTAATTAATAAGATTAATTACTAATTACAGGTTTTTAGTTTTATACTATGGGAAAAAGTAAAGCTACTACTACGTCAAAAGAAAAAATTATCGGACTAATATATGTCCTAATGTTGTTTTTGATAACGACAGGTGTTTGTACGTATATATTGTTTGAGCAGGATATGAACACTCAGTTTGTCAATAGTAAGAGGGACGCTATGGATAAGATGGGACGAGTAAGTTTGTTTCGTGCCGTTCAATCAGAATATTTTGATAGACTTACGATAATAGACGATAGATTGAATAGCATCAACCCGAACATTAAAGCCACTCAGTTAAAAGGTGACTTATATTATAACGTAGGTGTCCTTAAAGATGTACAAAGTAAATATAGGCATGACTTGCGATTCAAAATTTTTGGACAATTAGCAAGATTCTATGAGATGAAATTGACAGATAAAGAATGTCTCTTTGCTTCGATAAAAAATATCGACTTGTTTAAGAGTGAGTTGGATGATTGTCGATCTGGTGTTGAAGCATATAAAAACAAATGATTATGAATAGAATTGTCTCAACCGGCCAGTTGATAGTAGTTGGATCTATGCTGTTAATGGTTGCTTTTTCATTTTTGATTAGATCATGTACGGCAGATACTAGTATTCATGCCTCAGTCTCTCCTTTGTATGTAGAGGTAGGGCAGCCTGTTCGTTTTTGCGACAGCACTTATAATGCGACAGATGTGTTATGGCAGTTTGGAAATGATGATTTTTCCCGTGAAAAAACTGGAACATATACTTATGACAAACCAGGCACATATCAGGTGACATTGACTGTTAACAAAGATCAGAAACAAAATTTTTTGGTTAACGTCAAAGACTCAAGACAAGAGAAAGACAAGCAGATGGTTCGTATCATTGCTACGTCAATAGCCGAAGTTGGCGAAAATGTTGTCTTTAAGGCAGACGGCGATTCTGACAATTGGAGATGGGAGTTCGGTGAGACAGGAAAGGTTGATTCTGAGGATCAAAATCCTACTTATGTCTATTCAAAACCCGGTACTTTTGAAGTGAAATTGTTAGCTTCTAATATGAAATATCCTATTTCCCATAAAATTGTTGTGAATCCAGGGATTATTGTTATAAATAATCCAGTGGATTCAATGAATGAGGATTTCAGAATCAAACTCCAGGCAATTATAGACAAGAAAAAATTTAATGAGAACTATAATTATTTACTGAGGAAGTATTTGAGAAATAATTCAAAAACTATTGTTTCGATTAACGGTACGAATGAAAATGATTTTTACTCATATTGTCAAGGCTTGTTGATTAAGGGAAGGCAAGAATCCACTGTGATCTCAGAAGTAAAAGTTGAACGTGACGCTAACAATAGAATTAAAAGAGTTTTGGTTACCCAAGTTTCAAGCAACTGATATTTTAGATATTTAATAATATAAAAATAAGACGTGGTGTTAAATAGAGTATTCTCTCTCATCGCATGCAGCGGTTTGGTCCTTTTTACTGCTTGTAAGCCGGTCAATTCGTCTACTAAGATAATGAAGACTCCGGATGAATATACAAGAAATTATTGCTGTGGCGAAGTTTCTGTCCCTAAATCAGCAGAGAAGGGGACACCTTGGATTGTTTATTCCGACCGAAAAATTAATCCTACATATCATATTCCAGGAGGAAAGGTTAAACTTAAGGAAGTCTCATATTTTGAGCCTTTGGCGGTAATCGACGAAGAAGGAGATTACGTTGAGGTTGTGAAATATGAAAAAGGTGTATTTGATGGTAGAAGAGTGAAAGATCCAAATAAAGCAGAATATTTGGGTTGGATGCCTAAGTCAAATTTGGTGTTGTCTTCTAATGCCATGACCGACGTCGCAACTGGATTTGTGATGAAGATGATCACTATGGTAAACGACACGGCACCGTTGATCCATACAGAGAATTTTTTCACTGATGGTGAGGTTATCATTTATAGTGAACCTGAATTGCTTAATCCGATAGGTACTATACCTTTCCAGAAACCAATCTTTTTGTCTAAACGTAGTGTCGACAAGGATAAATGTCTTGTTATAGGAGAAGAACGCATTACTCCTTTGAACGCGACTCAGGTTAAGTCGGGATGGATTTCATCATCAATGATCCGACCTTTGGGTGAAATGCTTTATGGTGATTTTTCTAAAATTCCTATTAAGGATTTCAAGTTCACAGGGTCGTATTCCAAAAACTTAAAATCCATTTCAAAGAATGCGGAGCAAAGGTATTTGGCTGCCAACAAAATCCCGAATTTCGTTGGTGTTGATCCAATTTACAAAATTGAGGAGAACGGGGATAATACTTCGACTATAAAGACTACAACTCCTGTGTCTATCATCAATGATGACCTTAATTTGGTTTATAGTCTTGCAGGATCAACTATTACGAAGCGTTTTTATGAAGACCTGTCTGATAATTTGAGACATATTAATATCATGGTGGCTTTTTCCGGACAGAAAGAGGTCGCTGATAAATTCAATCAGTATGTCAATTTCCTTCAGCAGTTGAATGGAATCATAAAAAAACATAGCTCCGATATACATTTTAGTTTAGGTTATTTTGTAGGTTTTGACGCTACAAAAAATGAGAATTCAAAATGCGAGCCTATTGAAAATATTGAATTAGCTCTGTCTAATATGGAAAAATATGCGACAGACTACAATAGAAGAGTCATGTTCACTGATGACGCATGGTCTGCCTTAAGACAGTCTGTTGATATGTTGGGCGACCATATTGAAGAGCAGAACATCGTAATAGTTATTGGAGAAAACGGTAACCAAAAAGAGCGCGTTGATGATGCCTTGATCGACAAACTTGTAAATTATAATTGCAGAATTATCGGATGCCAATTGTTTTCTAACAATGGAAACACATTTAACAATTTCGTTTTGCAGGTGGAGGATATGATTTCTCGTTCCGCAGAGCAATTGTCTAAGGAAAAAAAGAATCATCTGGTACATTCAGAACAATTGCGCTCTAACAATAAATATAAGGAATTTTCTGACAATGTCTATGGATTGGATTATCCAAAAAACAGTATGCACCAAGGTTGGGTGATTTTCCCTAAAAAGAAGGAGTCCCTTTCTCCTGACTTGTTGCTTTCTGTAACCGATTCCACTATTGGCATGATTGAGCATGAGACAAAGGATATTTTCGACCATATCAGCGAATCTTTCAAGCATTCAAGCGTATGGCGTACATCGATTAATCCGGAATGGCTAAAGCTTTGTGGATATTCTCCTTCAGTCCAGGGATTGTCCGCCCTTTTCCAGCCATTGTTCCCTAAAAAACCTGTCAACAATTATCCTACAGAGCTGACTATTGACTCCAAAAAACTAAAGAAGGGTAAGTATACTCTTTTTGTGACTGATTTGGAGTTGGACAGAATCCGTCAGTATTTGAATGATTTGTTGGAAGTCAGAGTGGATTCTAAAAGCCTGCTAAGTTCCGACAAGAAAGAAAAAGCTCGTTCTTGTCCGGATATGATAACAAGGAAAGTAAATGAAACTCCTGTCGACCAGCGAGAGTATTTGAGTACTTCGAAGGCAAGAAAATCTATGTTTAAGGCTTATATTCGTTGGGCTCAGGATGAGAAAGTTTATCCGACAAAGAAATCTCTGTTGAAGAAGAAAACGCTTTCTGAGAATCAGCGTGAGGCTTTCTCTATGTTCTCTTTCGACCCTTTTATGAGCACTATCATGCTTTCTGATATAAAGAACAAGAGTAAGGTATCAGACCAGCAGTTGGATCTTTTCCAGGAGTATTTGCTTTCTAAACAAAAAGAATTGGAAAAAGCTGTGAATAATGGCAATAAATTTGAGTTTAATGGTCAGACTTTCTATTCTATTGACTCTTCTTTGATGCCTTAAACAATCATTATGTGAAAAGAATATAATTTTGATTATATGGATTTTTTGAATTTGAATGGAGAACTGCAGACTGCAGTCAGTATTGCTAAGTCCTTCGCTCGTGAGTATGGCAATGCCAAATATACTCCGGCACACTTGCTAAAGGCAATGCTTCATAAGGAAGTTGGCTTGGCTGATTTCGTAACGTCTATAGGAAAAGATGTTTCGTATCTCGACGAGTGGGCTGAGATTAGAATGGAGGAGTGCGAGAAATTATCGGGTGTCACTGAAATTGAGCCGGATACAAAAGTTTATAAGGTGTTCGAAGAGGCTGATAATGTACGTTTGAAATTAGGCCTTCTTGAAATCAATCCAATATGTGCGTTGTGCGCTTTGTCTCGTCCTGAAATTGGATTTACTGTTGACCAGTTGAAGTCTTTCCCAATTCGTGAGAAGGATGTGTTGGATTGCTTTATCGGAGACGGTGGAAATAAAACTGTCAATGTCAATGTTCCGAACGCTTCTGTCGACGGTGGTATAGGTGACGCTCCTGCTTCAAAAGCAAATTTGCAGAAGTATTGTGTAAACAAGACTGACGAGGCTAAAGATGGTAAGCTTCATTCTATTGTCAGCCGTGACAATGAGATCCGCCAGATGATGGAGATCCTCGGACGTCGCAGCAAACCGAATGTGATGGTTACCGGTGATTCCGGAGTTGGTAAGACTGCTATCGTTGAAGGTCTCGCATACAACATTGTAAACGGCAATGTCCCAACATTCTTGGAAAACACAGAGGTTTGGGAGCTCGACTGTGGAGCTTTGATTGCCGGGGCAACTTATAAGGGTGAGATTGAGGATCGTTTGAAAAAACTGATCAGCGAGCTACGCCAGATTGAAAAGGTTATTCTTTTTGTCGACGAGATTCATATCTTGCTCGACACAAAACAGGGAAACAGCGGCGCTGCAAATATCTTGAAGCCTGAATTGTCGAAAGGCGATTTGACAGTCATTGGTGCCACAACTTCAGATGAGTACAGAAAGGTTATCGAGCCTGATTCAGCGTTAAGCCGTCGTTTTGAGGTGCTTTCTCTTTCAGAGCCTAATGTCGACGACGCAGTGACAATGGTAGGATTCGTTAAGAATCATTACGAGGAGTACCACAAGCTTAAGGTTAGCGACGAGGCTCTTGCCAGCTGTGTGCGTATGGCAAAGAGATACGTTAAGGACAGAAGATTGCCAGACTCAGCAATTGACTTGCTCGACCGTACAATGGCAGCAGTCAAGATGGTGAATGAGACTACCGCTGGCGAGCAGGCTTGGTTGACTCGTGAGTTGGACAATATAGAGCAGCGTCGATCTGAACTTTCTGATGAGGATTATTTGATAAAGCTTAAGAATATAGAGCTTAGCATAGTAAGCCGATTGAGCCCAATTGTTCAGGCAAAAGTAGAGTTCGAGGTTGAAAAGGAAATTGAGATTCCTGCTCTCACTGACAAATTACGCAAACTTATAGAAAGTTTGGCTGAGATGTCAAAAGAGAAGATCGAGACTGTCGTGCCAGAGCATATCGCAGCTGTCGTCGCTTCCAAAACAGGAATTCCAATCGGAAAAATCCAGGCTGGAGAGAAGGAGCGTCTGCTTAACATGGAGACAATCTTGCGTCAGCGTGTCGTGGGACAGGATAGGGCATTGAAGTCGTTGACAGACGCCATCTTAGAGTCTCGTAGCGGAATGAATAAGGCAGGTCAGCCAATCGGATCATTCTTCTTCCTCGGACCAACTGGTACAGGTAAGACAGAGTTGACAAAGGCCTTGGCAGAGGCATTGTTCAACGACGAGAAAGCTATGATTCGTTTCGATATGTCGGAGTTTAAGGAAGAGCATTCCGTCGCCCTACTTTATGGAGCGCCTCCGGGATATGTGGGATACGAAGAGGGAGGTATGTTGGTGAATAAGATTCGTCAGCAGCCATATTCAGTGGTATTGTTCGATGAGATTGAGAAGGCTCATCCATCTGTGTTCGACTTGTTCTTGCAGATTTTGGATGAAGGTAAGTTGCATGACCGCCTTGGAAAAGAGGGCGACTTCTCAAATGCCATCATCATCTTTACATCAAATGTCGGAAGTGAGTGGATTTCAAACGAATTGAATGAAGGACGTGTGCCTACAACATTGCAGATGATGGAGGTTATGGGTAAACATTTCCGTCCTGAGTTCCTTGCACGTCTTTCTGAGATTGTGCCATTCTCACCAATCGGAGAGTCGATATTGATGCAGATCTTCGAGATCCAGTTCCAGGGATTCCGCAAGCTATTGACAGCCCAGAACATGGACATCGAGTTGACAGAGGCAGCGAAGAAAGAGTTGGCATTCAAGGGCTTCACACCGAAGTATGGAGCCCGTCAGGTGTCGGGTGTAGTAAGAAATTACTTGCGTCGCCCAATCTCACGCATGATTCTTTCTGGAGAGTTGAAGTCAGGAGACAAGCTATATGGCGATCTTGATGCTGAAAACAACTTGAAGTGGGAGGTTAAGCAAAACTAAATACATAAAAAATAATTCCGCGTCAAATTAGACGTGGAATTATTTTGATAAAACACTAACGAACATTATTTTTGCGATATCAAGTACGAAAAATTAAAAACAACCTAAGTTTTGTTTTTGAATGTGCGTATGTTTGGTTAAAGATTAATGATGTTCAAATAATAATTTTGATTATGTACGGATATAGAACAATCTTGTTTTTGGAAGGTTCTGCTTATGGATATGAATTAAGCAATTTCTCAATTACATTTTCTCAACCCGTTGATCGTAGAGGAAAAGCCCAAAATGAGATGACTGCAGGTGTCATGGAGATGATGTATGAGAATTTGCCGTCAAATGAATTGTCAAAATGGATGGTAAATACTTACAACTATCGTAATGGTAGTGTAAAAATTTATGGAGAAAATGAAAGTCTTGTTCAAGAGATTTCTTTTAAGAAAGCGACTTGTATTGGAATGAATATCAGATATATGGAGTCTGGTTCTGGATACTGTATGACACAACTACAGGTTCAAGCATACTCAATAACAATCGGAGACTTAATGGTTGAAAACAATTGGAAAAATATAACGGAATGAGTGCATTAGACGTAATTAAAGAGTTATTGATAGGAAGACCAGATGGAAATGTATCAGGAACATTACGTTTGGCCGGTGCTGCAAATGCTTATAGTATTTATCAGTTCAGCATTTCGTTTTCTCAGGATATAGATGAATTTGGAGAACCGCAATCCGAGAGTGTAGGAGGACAGATGCTTATAACTTTGGCACAGTTGCCTGATAATATAATAATGCAATGGGCTGGTGGTGCAAGAATGAGAAAAAATGGAGAAATACGTTTTAAAAACGAGACAGAATCTACAACGATGAGGATTGATTTTGAAAATGCATATTGTACATCATTAAGAATAGATGTAGATGGCGGATCCTCTTGCTCATTTGCCATCTCTCCAGAAAAGGTCTCGTTAAATGGTGAATTGTTGGATAATAATTGGGTATAATTTATGGAAAGAAGTATCTCTCAATCTCAATATTTGTTTTACGATCAATGTGATACAATTTATCGAGGATATGTTAAAGGAATTGGAGAATCGAATCCTTCTTTTAAGGAATATATGATGGCACCTAATCCTCAAGACACAATGAGGTCTGGTTCACCAATGTTTGGATGTAAGGATTCATTAATTCAATCGATTGGCTATGTTCCTGCCATTGATACTTCACCATCAAAGGTTATCAGAAGTTATGGAAATGAGGCAGCCCAAAAAATCAATGAAAAAATTATACAATCAAGAGGAGATAGTGTCGCTATATATTTAGGTGATACTGTTGAACCTTTGTATTTGACAAAGGATAATCAATACGCAATAAATAGTTGTATAAAAAATGAATTTAAGGATAATGCTGAATATGAACTAAGTATAAAATATGTTGATGACAAAGGATCTCATTCTCTAACTAATACATATCCTTTGGATAGTTTAAATGTAGCTTTTTCCAAGGTAAATTGGCAAGATTTATATACTTGTCAACCAGAGAGTATTTCAATGAATCAAGCATTAGAATCAGCTGTAATTTTAAATAGTAATTTAAAAAATAATATAAAACAGATTCCTAATATAGCACAAGAAACACCAAGTGTTCCACAATTTTCACATCCAATTTCGGAGCCACCAAGTATTCCTCAATTCAATCCCAAACAGGAAGTTCCTAGATATCAGCCTGTTTTGCGTGATGAAGACAAATTAGATAAGTTTCTTTCTTACACAAGTCTTGTTGACGGTGCTTCTGGCTTCTTAGGATCGTATTCAGAATTTAAATTAGATCGTTCTATTGAAAGAGATTTTCGAAACCGCCGAAATATAATCCGAAACCAGGAAACTATAATTCGAGACCGACGACCTATAATAGAATCGAACTACCAAGAAACTAGGAGAACTGTCATAAAGAGCAATATAAAAAATTCAGGTATATATCATAATCCAAATGGAGAAATAATACCCGCATTAAAGAAAAAGTACGATATTGCCGTAAACTCTGCTTATAAAAAACCAACACTTATAGAAGAAATAAAAAATTATGGTAAGGTTTGGGAAAGTAGAAGACTTGCAGAATTTAGAAATTCTGTTAATAAAAGATATGGTACAATCATTGCAAGTAAAATCAAATATTTAAGATGCTTAAGAACTTTAAACCCGGTTTTAAATGCTATAGGATTGGGTGTATCTACAGTTTCTTTATTTAAACATGGGTATGATTTGTATACAGGAAAACAAAAAGTTAATTGGAGAACTGTTGGAAAAACTCTCAAATTAACAGCTGATGTTGCATTTTCCGCCGTAGCTATTTGGGGCGGTCCTGCTGGTTGGATAGCTGCTGGAACATGGTTTGTAGTAAGTACTGCGGTTGATTTTATATGGGATGCTGTTGAAAACTAACTTTTATATTTTTATATAATAATCATCATCAACACTAATGATATTTTTTGAGAACATTAGAAGACAGCATGTTGGTTAGAATGAATTTGACTAATATAGTACATGATGAATCGTTTGTTCTTCAATGAAAATATCCATGAGACTTTATTTGTTCATAAATTATTGTATGGGATATAAGTTTTTTTTTACAAAAATAAGAAATATATTTCCTTATTTATATTCTCGTGTTTATCAGAGTATGTGTAAAACAGCGAGTGAAAGAAATCCACATTTACGATCATTTTTGCTTATTTGTATAATAAAAACAATATATGTTTTTGTATTTATATTGATACCTATAAATGTAATATTCTTTGATAATCCTTTGTTTTTTTTATTGCCATTTCCAATAGGGTTGGTTTTCGGATTAGATAGCTCTTTGCATAAAAAATATAAAGAAAAGGTCTATGCTTGGGATTATGAGTCTGAATTAATAAGAAAGAAGAAAATGCTGATTTTGATACTTTTTTGCATCACTCCCTTTCTTCTATATATTCCAATTCTTATGATATCGAAACAATTTTCATTTGTAATGTGAAAAGTCAAATATTTTTTGGCGTTTGAAATAAAACCAAATGTAATGTTTCCGTTGTCATTTTTTTCGATTTTTAACATTACATCTCAATTTTGTTAAATTTCTTTAAGATAGTAAAATTCGCAACTAATTTATTTGGATAACATTGGATAGGTGAGTATCTTTGCATCAAACAAATACGGAAATTGTAAAACTATGTGATTGTTTAATCCAGTTTTTGCGAAAATAAGTAGTATGTTTAGTTAATTTAATTTTTTTATATAATATTTTAAAGTTATGGCATTTAGATCAACTTTGAATCTAGGCGGTAAGGAGTACGACGTACTTGACTGCAATTATTCCCTTAAGCGTGATGTAGACTCTAAAGGACGTCCATCTTCTAACATCTATGGTGGAAGAATCACTGTTAGAGTAGAGTCAACTGAGGACACTACTATCCTTGAGACTATGGTTAACCAGTTCAAGCCTTTCAACGGTAGCATCGTTTTCAAGAAGGGTGACGAGGAGAGCAAGATGAAGGAGCTTACTTTCGAGAACGCTTACATCATCGAGTTCGCTGAGGGTATCGACATCGTTGGTACTGCTCCTATGTCTATCTGTGTTACTATCTCTGCTCAGATCATCAAGATCGGTGGTGCTGAGTACGAGGAGAACTGGCCAAAGGCATAATCCAAAAAGTAAAGAGAAAGGCTTATTTAGCCTTTCTCCTTTTTTATAGTTGGGAGTTATATATCTGTTGTCAAATCGACATATTCCCTTTAGAAAATACTTCTTTTGTATTTGTCTTTAGCAAGAATATTGACAACAAATATATAAACCCCTATTTCGGTTTATAGAATAATATAGAATACATAATATGGGAATATTAAATTATGAAATTGGTGGTAATGAAAGACCAGTTGAAGCTTCTGAAGCTATTGGTAACATTCCACAGAACCGTACATTGTTTGTTGGCAAATTGACTGCTGACGATCCGATCTCTCCTGAGACTATCGAAGGTTTGAAAACTGTAGAGGATGTTTACGCTAAATTCCAGCCTAATGTGGACGTGGAATTCGAGACTGCTGAAGGAGAGTCTGTTAAGGAAAACTTCAAGTTTGCCAACACTGCGGATTTCCAGGTAAAACAAATGACTGAGCACAGCGATTTCCTAAAGGGATTGTCTTTGGAGCAGGAGTTTTACGAGAAATTGGTTAAGCAGCTTCGCACTAACAAAATCCTTCAGAAGGCTTTGGAAAGTGAGGACTCACGTCAGAGCATGATCGAGGCTCTTACTAAATTAAGAGAAGAACTAAAAGAATCAGGAATCTAATTATATATTAAAAGTATATGGCTGATATTCAAGCACAAGAGGCTCAAGCAAATGCGGCTGAGTTAAAGGAAAACGTAGGTTCTGCGAAGTCTCTAGAGGCTGCTGTTAATGGGCTTGCTCGTTATGGTGGATTTGCGTTTTTGGAAAACGTAATCGACGGTGTTCAAAATATGAACCCTGAGCGTAAGGCTCGTAAGAAGATGTTCCTTGTTGAGGAGCAGAAGAAAGGTGAAAGAAGAGATTTGGCTGGCAAGATCGACCTTTGGATTGATATGCTTTCTAATAGCAAGAATATTTCAGAGATGTTGGAAAAATGTGAGTCGAAGATCTCTACAGTCGGAACTCTATTGGCTAAAAACCAGTTGGCTGCAGTAGAGGCTGTAAGAGATTTGGAGGCATCTTACCGTGCCATCCAGTTGTTCTACAAGAACACTGAGGAGACTAAGCTTACTAATGTCTCTGTCATGAATGCTTCTATGGAGCAGTTGACAGATCTTGACAATAGTCGTTTCATTGACCACGTTGAGGAGGAGTTGAAGAAGAATTACGATAGACTTGATCTTCGTAACAATTATGGTTTGCTTGTTGTTCCAGGTTATCTTGGCTCAAATATGGTGCTTGACAAGTGGTCAAAGATTGCAAACAACAATAAGGTAATGTTGTTCACAGACTTCGCCGATTTGGATCAGCCAGACGACGTTGTGGATTTGTTCCAGAACGCAGACCATGCAGGTGGTGACGCTTACAAGAGCAACACTGTTATGTGCTGTAACTGGTTGGTAGGCCGTAACGCTTACAAGGAGATTGGTGAGGAAGACGATTTGCACGTATCACCAGCATCAGCTCTTGCAGGTAAGGTATACACAACATTGATGTCTCAGGTAACTGCAGGTAAGAAATATGGTGGTTTGAACGAGGTTGAGTCAGTTGCTTTCCCATTGCGTAAGAGTGAGATCTCTCAGTTGGAGTCTATGGGATTGGTTCCTATGGTTAATGAGTATGGCAAGGTTATGGCATTCTCTGCCAAGACATTGTTCAACGGTGACAACTTAGGTCTTCAGACATACTCAGTAGTACGTGTATTCGACTATGTAACAAAAGTATTGTTTGATTTCTTGAACCGTCGCTCATTCGAAAACTGGAGCGGAAAGACAGAAAGAGATCTTCGTTCTCAGATTGTCAAGTTCTTGGATGGTATCCAGGGTCCAGACAAGTTGATCGAGCGTTCTAAGGTTCTTCGTTTGGAGCAGGATCCAAACCAGAAGGACAGAATTTATTTGGATATCCATATCACTCCATACTTCCCTGCTAAGAGCTTTGTAATCAAGCTTGATGGAACAAAGGGTAACGACGAGGCAGAGTGGAATAGCGAGTACGCACAAAACTAATAATATATCTATTTAATTTGTACTAATGTCACAGAACTTGAATCCCGTACAACCGACAGTTAAGCTCGATGGAGAGACTATATCTTTCGAGTCGTTAGTGTTGGAGCAGAGTATGAATTCGTGCCATCGTTTCGAAGTGGTGTGTGAGTTCATGTCCCAGAAAGAGATGTGGAGCGAGACACCTCAGAAATTTATGAATCGAATTGGATCTAGAGCTTTGATTAAGTTTGAACATCAGGATTCGGGTACTCCTTATGAGTTTTCAGGCTGGGTTACGGATGTCCGTATCAACGCTTGGGAAAGTGAACCTGACTATTACTATATGAATCATAGAAGTAATAGGGTTCACATCATAGGAGAGGGTGACATAGTCAAATTGGATGGTTCACGAGGAATGGATTCCTTCGTGGACAGCCAGTTGAAGGCTATCGTGACACAGTCAACACAAAATGGCGGTGTCCCTTTAGACTGTAATCCTGACTTTGGCGGAACTATTCCATACGTGATGAGATATCAGGAGTCTGTGTTTGAGTTTCTTAACCGATTGTCGAGCACATACAATGAGATGTTCTTCTTCGATGGAAAAACAATTCATTTCGGTCAGCCTAATAAAACACCTGAGGTTACACTATATTTCGATCATGACGTGTTCAGCCTAAGCACACGCGCGACGGCTTTGCCTCATGTCGTGTCCGCTTATGACTATATTCATGAAACGGATAGAGTCGTTTCTGAGAAAGGTCCCCAAAATTCAACTGTCGGTCTTTTGTCTGATGTGACAAGCAAGGCAGACAGACTCTTTTCTGGAAACAAAGAATTGATCGCAGGAGCTTCTCCTGTGACATCAAATACTGATTTGCAAACGATACTTGGCAAGAAAGGCAAGTCGATTGATGGATCTATGTTAAGCGTAGAAGGTCAGACTCGTACATGCCAGGTGGTGTTGGGTGGTGTTGTTGAGATCCTATTTCCAAGTGAGATGGGAGTCCCTTCGTTGGGCAGATACCGTGTAGTTGAACTTGTCCACAAAGTTGATAAATCAGGAAACTATAGCAATCATTTTGTCGCAACTCCTGAGAAAAGTGAATTTGTGACTCAGAGATATTTGGGTGTTGTAAAAGCATATCCAGAGATGGCTTATGTAAAAAGCAATAAAGACCCAAAGAAACTTGGAAGAGTACAGGTTCAGTTTGAGTGGCAGAAACAGCTTGGAAAGAATACCAACTGGATTCGAGTTCAGACTCCCGATGCAGGTGGAACAGGTAGAGAAAACCGTGGTATTATGTTTATTCCAGAAGATGGCGACCAGGTGATGATCGGCTATGAATTTGGAGATCCTAACCGCCCATACGTTATGGGTAGTGTTTTCAGCGGCCATTTTGGAAAGGGTGGTGGAGACAAGAACAAATTCCACACTATTCTTACAAAGAGCGGACGTAAAATCACATTCAATGATGCTGACGACGGTGGTATTATCATTGAAGATGCCAAAGGATGTAGCATCGAATTGAATGTTAAAGATAAGAAAATCACTATTATAGCCCCAGAAGATATTCTTCTTCAATCAAAGAACATTACTTTGGAGGCAAAGGAGAATATTACCGTAAAAGCGGGCAAGGATTACGACAAAAAGATCGAAGGTAAGAGCAACGTCGAAATTGGCAAAGACTCTACTCGCAAAGTAAAGGGTAATTATAACGAAACAATTGATAAAGACGTTTCTTCTACGATTAAGGGTAAACAAGAAACCAAAATCAGCAAAGATCATACTAAGAAGGTCAATGGCAAAATGGATTTGAGTGTTACCAAAGACTGTAAGGCTGATATTAAGGGCAAGTTGACTTGTGAGGTGCTTAAAGATGCCAAAATTAATTCTAAGTCTAAAGCATATCTTACTGCTCTTAGCAATGTTTACGTAGGAAAGTAGTTGCTGATTTAAAGTGATGATTGATCCTCTTTTTAAATGAGATTGGAATGTGCAGAAAATGAAAAAAAGGATACAATAAATGTCTTGATGGGTGTCTTTTTTGATGGTTGCGATAGTAGAAATCATGATATTCGCTATTATCGTAAAAGAAAAGGCAATGTTGATTGGACCAAGCAAAATATTTGGGAAAAATCCAATGAGACAGAGTATACTAATGTGGCATATTTATACAATGCTTATAAACACACATTAGAAGAAAAGCCAAATTCGGAATATGACTACATAAGACGAATATATGTATCTGGTTTTGATAATGCTGATGTTGGAAATATAGCAACTGCATCTTCTTTGGAAGTCCTTAAAAGGGATATTGTTTCTAAAGTGAAGAGTGGATGTAAAAAAATTTACAATGATCTAAGCATTGTTATTGATGTTGCATCTGAAAAATTCCCTGTAGCCAAAGTCAATCTGTTATTAGATGTTTATGGGGAAGGTAGAGGGGCTGCCATTGCGAGGGTTTTTGTCAACAGCTTTAATAAGCCTCAAAAAAACGATGGTGAAGAAGAGACCTCATTTATGTCCTATTGGATTGATCAATTAGGATATGTATATTCAGATGATGAAAAGGTAGAGGTTTCTGTAGAAGTTCGTTTTGTAGGTTTATATGATACTATTTCTACATATATAAAAAAAGATGATGGGATAGAGTCCGATAGTATATTGGATTTAGGACTTAACTGCGGAGAAGAATCTACTGTCAAAAGAGGAGTTCATTTCTGTGCTGCAGATGAATATAGGTCAAAATTCCCATTGGCTACGGTAGATTCATATAAAAATATAGATGAATTTATTTTTCCTGGATCTCACTCCGACATAGCGGGTGGGTATAGGAAAGTGGTACAAGAACGCCTTATGATAAATCAAGTCCTAAATAACATTCGACTTGAAAAAAATCATAAAATCGGATTGAAGGAAGTTCCTGGTTTTATAAAACAAGGGTGGTATTCTTTGTCGGAAAGTTCAGTAGATAATTTAGAAATCGAACCATGTAGGGAAGTTGTTAATACGTATTCTCTCGTATTTCTCTTTCTAATGTATAGCGAAGCAATAATTGGTGGTTTTGATTTTATTATAGATATAAATGCGTTAAGAGTATCCAATAGCATACTTTGGGAAGATCCTTTTATGGAGAATGTTCTAGAACGAATGTATGATGTGGCCAGAGGTTCCTCTTTATATAATTTGAGAGTGGACGATGAATTTGAGTTGGGTGATACAGGTTTGGAATTCATACCTATTTTTGAGGATGGAGACGAAGATGATAAAATAGTTAAAGGGGTGAGGAGAAGATATATACATTTGCCTTCTACTATTGTATTAGATTCTAAGACTCAAAAAATAAAAAATAGAACAATTCTAAAAGGATAACATTATGAAGGAATGTTTATTAGGAATTGCAACGCCACGTAAGGCACCAGTAGACATACTATTTGCAATTGCGAAAATGTCTGATACTGAAGATCCTTACTTTCCTATATGCATGAGAGGATGGCAATGTGGAGGCATTGTCGACCTTGAATCAGGAGATCCTGTTTATGAATGTCCGAATGGAATAACTGCCGTTTGGGTATCTCTAACGGAAAGAAAAGTTTATGAGATAGATGTAGATTTTTCTAAAGTGCTGAAAGAAAAAATCACTCGTACTTTTCAAAAAGGATTCAAAAATAAACGTGGAGAAACTGTAACATACACTCATTTAAAGTTTTCATTTTTTCCTGGCGGAATTGTTAAATTGCATTTGCTTGCTAGCTCCAAAATAGTCTCTTTGGATTATACGTTTCAAGGTAAGGAGACGTCGGATTATAATGATGACTTTTTAACTCGATTTGGTGAAAATTCAGTTATTCGCTCAATAGATGATTATTGCGATATCTATTATGAAGATGAAGCGGATGATGTTGATGAAGACGACAATACAGATGATGAAGTAAATGTAGGTGATGTCGAATATGATGTATTTGAAGATAATCTACATGATGATGCTGGATTTGTCAACGAGTTAGCTCTCCCAAGCAAGTTATGGGAGACGTATTATACGAGATTTGATTATAGAATTAGGTTCGTTTTTGATGATTCTGAAAGTTCCCTTTACTTTTGGTCTCCAAAATTCACTAATTCAGAGTCGTTTTCTTGTATGAGAGGAGTTAATGATAATGTGATTGTTAAACGTCCATCTATTATTACTTCATTGAATTTATGGTGGAGAAATGAAGACTGTCAATATACTTCTTTTCTTTATTTCAAAGAGAATGAAATTCTTCCTCTTTTTGAAAAGGCATTCAATGAGAATCCAAATAAGAATGGAGAATTGATTATAAAAATATACGAATACAATAATTCTTTTGATATTTCTCTGGTTTTTGGCCATGAAAGATATCCAATTAGAAATACCGAAATTCGTGTATTCTGTGATGATCTCGAAGATTTCTCAGAGGATTGCGAATTGATATATAAGAATTATGAAGGAAACCATAAGAACCATTTTAGTGGTTTGTAAATTTTGATTTATGTATAACTTTGATAATATAGCAGCTTCATACGAATTCTCTGCTTGCGTGATGTTTGCAGATGGCAAAAAAACTTCATTTACTAAAGTGGAGCACATTCAGGCAAAAAGAGAAGATGAGGGGTACTGTTTCACGTTCAATGGAAGTTCAAATGAGAAAGTGAATGGTAAGGACCCTGAAGATTGGAATGCAATTATTATTGAATTCGGGAAAGCTCTCTACCCATATAGTTTGCAGGTGTCAGATCATGGCAGATTAAATAGTATTCTGGATTTCGACAATTTTAAGGAACATTGGATGACAAGAAGGCGCGAGATCGTAGAATATTATGAGTGCAATTTCCCCATAAAAAAAATGTCATATTCTTATTCTCTTTCCTTAAAAACAGAAAAGAAATTTCTAAATATTTTAAGGAAAAACTTGTTCTATCGTCTTCTTTTTTGGCAAGATGATCAGACGAACCAAGAGATAGAGATTAGGGATTTTCCTGGAAGAGAAAAGTTTGCAATTTTTAGTTTCGATAGTGGCATAGAGGAGAATGGTGAGGTCGTCTTCAAAACAGATAGAGGATTTGATGATGGGACTTATCATATGCAAAGTGGAAATTGTATAATAAACATCAGACGCGATGATGATGGCTTGCCTATAGAGATTGTTTTACGAGCTAAAGTGGAACAACAATATAAGGGTTTCTTTACAAAAGAGGTTAAATTAAGAAGATTATAAATATGCATCAAGTTTATTCATCTAAACCACAACAGGAATATGTTGTGAAAGGAGCTATGGCGACATGCATGTTTGGTGTAGCACCAGCCATGTTGAACACAATTGTGGACAACATGTTTGTTAATTTCAACGGAAAGTTGGTTGCTACAACAATGTCTTTGGGACCAGTTTTTCCAACATTCGGTGTCTGCAATATGGTGCCGAATATGCCGAAACCTTGTGTTTGTCAGATTGTCAAGTGGGACTTGGCCGATAATAGTGTTACATTAAACCGTATAGCTCACCCTTTGACAAAAATGAGTAGAGGACAATGCGCTTTAGGTACTCCTATGTGCATCTCTTTCACTATGTCAGGTCAACTACCATTGCCCTCTGCGCCCGCTGTTGACGTTCCTGTGCTTCAGTCTGATATGAATCCGGCGGCGACAAACGAGAAAGAAACACCGGAGAATATTATACCAAAAGTAGTAAAAATCGAAGCTCGCAATTCAGAGGGTAAGGTTATCTCGGAAATACCTCAAAACGGTTATGCGACCTTAGTGGCATTTACAGAAGGGCATGCTATCGGTGATCTTATCACTTTTACCACTAAAGATGCAGGACCATTTTATGGATACGTCGAAAAAGACAATAAGGCTTATGCTCGTGATTGCTTCTTTGGTAATCCTACTGAAAAGCAAAAACTTGAGTATGACAATTCGAATGTCTCTAATACCGATGCAGAAGTTTCTCCAAAAGGAGATGAGCCTGCAAATGCTAACGAAACTAAAGAAGCATCAACCAATGATAGTGCTGCAGGGGGAGATAATGACAGATCATCAGAATCTCAATCAACTAACGATAATTCACCATCTGATTCTAATGTAGAAAATGAGGCAAGTTCGACAGATTCTAATGTAGTCGAAGATGCTCCTAAAGAAAAAGACAAGTTTTCTGATGCATTGTTGAAAGATTCGGATGCTCAAAAAAATATTGATTTGAATGCTCTAGGTCGCGATGCTTGGGATAAACCAGGAAATGGATTTGGGGAAGAGTTTGAAAATGACAAAGTTGAATTGTATGGATTATCGAAAAAGCAATTTCTAAATAAATACAAACGTACCAGCAAGAGTGTTGGACGCATATTAGCATCCAAAAAACCGCGTAGACGAGCCAGAAGTATAGATGGCTATAAGCCTACAAAATATGGTAAAAGTCTTACTCAAGCAGATCATAAAAAAATGCTTAAAATTAGAAATAAGATTTATCAAAATAATATTGATAATGGTGAATTAAATGAATCAACTGTATTTCAAAAAGTTATTTGCTGTAATCGAAATATCCGTACTTGGTTGACTGGTGCAAATGCACGTGCTCGTGATCCCCAAAATAGCCCAGAACAAACAATAGTTGGTTCCACACTTCTGGCTAAAGATGGAAAACACCTAACTAATCCTGCTGAGTGCTATGATGGATTACAGTTAAATTATGGAAGTGAAAAGAATAATCCTTATGTTCCTGCACCTCCTAAATGCATGTATGTTTTGCGTTATACCACAAATAATCCTTTAAATGCAAAAATTCCTGTGCATGATTTAAATGAGGTTCCCAAAGACATGCGTGATAATTTTTGTGAGGTGCCAGGTAATTCGTATCCTTTTACGGGAAATGGTTTTACTCCTTCGACAACTAAAAAAGGTGGACTTGGAACACCTGAAGTCTTTGTTCCTTATAATACACCACAAGTTGTAGATGATGCTGTGATTGTACGTATAGATGAAGATGGTACAGAGACTATTGTCGGATATAAAACATATAAAAATGAAAGTGGTAGAATGGTAGCTCAATATGTATTAGTTGACGAAGAAGGCAACTATGTGGAGGAACTAAAAGATGGAGAAGAGGAAGATTGGCACAAAGATGATTAATAATATTTTTAATTGATTTATTATGAGACGTTTTGTAGGAGATGGTTCGACTATTGTAAGAATAGGAAATAGAATGTTTAAGTATTTAAAACATCAACATTTGATTTTCGGAAATTCTCCAGACCTTTTATCTTTAGGTTTTAAATATGATGCTGAATTATTTATACGAGAGAATATAGATAAGGATCTGTTTGATTCTGCATATTGTATAAATGCTACAGTAGGTTTATATCTCAATAAATATAAAGTCACTGTTATTAGTTATAACGAAGAGACTAAAGAGATTCTTATAAGGTTAAGTGATAGGGATGGAAAGGCTACTGGGATGAAACCCAAAATAGATAAATATGAAAGAAATAACATCTATTATGAGGCATACGTTCCTGAATCTGATTTAAGTGAGATTTATGAAATTCGTGAACCTGAAGGTGATTTCCCTTTTGAGTCTCCTAGAATAGTCTTTCATAGGAAAGATGGAGTTTGGTTGCCATGGCATGAATTTGGTGCACCCTTGGAAGACGATGAGTGGCTTTGATGCTTTCTCTGAGAAATTTATATGTTTAGAGTGGAAGAAACTGAGATGTCAGTTTCTTCCAATAAATTCTATTGCTTTCGCTATAGTGGATTTCTGATTTTCTATGGATTCAATGGAATTAATGAATAATTGAAATTTTTTGAATAAAGAGACATATTATGGCGGAAGATAAAAATAAAGATAAGGTATCAAAAGTAGATGGAACCAATGCCAATGGAGACAAGGCGTTAGCTCAACTTGTCAAAAAATCAATAAATATAACAACTGAGGCAAATAATCGAGAAAAGACTGGATATAAAAAAGCAATTGGTGCTGAATGTTTGTCGGATTCTGATTATACTATAAATGTTCCTGTAACTGACGGAAATGGAAACATGATAAACCAGTATGAGAAAAATAATGAGAACACAACTGTTGAGTTAGAAATGACATATCATGAAAATGGAAAGGAGGTAAAAAGACCTATTGCTCATTCCGTCGATGACAGAGGTAGACTTATTTTAATGCCGAATGCAACTTATGTGGTTGGTGATGCTAAATATCAAACTGATGAGTATGGAAGAGTTGTAACTGTTGTTGCAAAAGTGGGGCCTAAACCTAAAAACGAAAGGAAACCTCTTCCTGATACTGTTCCAGACAGACAAACTATGACTGTAACTGATGAAAATGGAAACCCGAAAGATACATATGTATATGATGATAAGGGTCATATCATAGGTTACCAATTAGGTGGTTCTGATAATCCTATAAATCTGGTTGCTCAATATTCTGGTTTTAATAGAGGTCCTTATTTGGGAATGGAAAATCTTGCACGAGATGTGTATGATATAGAAAATGATGAAAATGGAGATAATCCGCGTGACGTTTATATGGTTGTGCAGTTAACATATCCTGATGGTGAGACTACTAGACCAGATGGATATTTTGCAGCAGTTGAAATTGGAGATGAAGTCCTTTTGTCGAAAAGGTTTATTAATGATAGTGTTGATGCTCAGGATAACGCAAATACTAATGCTGCAATAGCATATAACAATACTTTAGATAAGAATAGTAAAGAATATCAGGAGTTGAAAAAGAGGACTCAAAAAGAACACGACAAGAGTCAAGACGAAATTTTGCATGAGGGAGATGAACTAAAAACTTTCCAAGCAAAAATTAAGAGAAGAAACAATAAGAAAAAGAAACAAAAAAAGCAGAAAAAATAATTCATGATTTTGGACTATCAACTGAACTAAATTATATGCAATAACCACTGTAAAATATTAGAGTTGGTTTGTTAATTTGGTTTATGTTGTATAATTTTACAGTCGTATTTTATAATTGATTTTGAGTGTTTGTTAATTAATTATTTATGAAAAGTTCAATAGAAACGTTTGATTGTTATTTTAGTGCTGTAAGTCATTTGATTCCTAATGTAGAACAACATTTGGAGCCTGGTGCCTCAAACGATCAAATAAATGGGGCCAAAGAGTATTTTGGGGCTAAGTTCCCGAAAGATCTAGTAGAACTTTATAAATCACATAATGGGGAGAGTATAGAAAATGGCATTAAGCTCATTGCAGGATTAAGATTCTTGTCGCTCGGTAATGCTAGGTTTCTTTATGATACTTATGTTGATCTGGACAAAACGTTTAATCCGATTGACACTGAATGTATCTCTTCAAAACCAACCAGCAAAACCAGGTGGATCCCTTTCGCATCGGATGATAACGAGTGCATGTTTGCGGTGGATTTGACTCCGGTAAGAGGGAAAGGTAAAGTGGGGCAGATCATTGCTTTAGAAGACAGTTGGAATGGCCAATCAGCTTACTTAATGGCTGATAGTATAACAGAATTTTTTGAGAAGATGGCTTCTTGGTTAAGCGAAGGATCACTTATTTCAAAGGATGACGCTTATATCTGTGAGAAAAATGGTCATTTCTTTAACTCTATTCGCAATTATGCTGTAGTGCCACGCAAAAATTCTCCAGAAAAAATCATTGAACTGAAAGATGATTATTGGAGAAAATGGTATAGTAAAGATCATATTTCCACGAAAGAATTGGCAGGGTATGATGAAGATTTTAATATTAGAAAAGAAAGTGTATCTTGCGAACCTCTTGCTTATGTAGGACATATCGGCGAATTAAAAATTCTATGGTCAAGTATTCGTGATGTGCATTATTTAGGGCAAAATCCTAATGTTGAGGTTTTGAAAATCAAAGATTGTACATTAGAAGATGGGGATTTGTCTTTTATTAAAGGATGTAGAAATTTGGAGTTTCTTTACATTAGTTACCAAAAATCGCTAAAGGGATTAGACCTTATTGGATCACTTCCTCAATTGAATAAATTTTATTATGAAGGTGCAGTTACAGATGAAGTCAGATCATTTTTGAATTCATCCACTACGATTGAATGGTTGATCTTAGAAGGAGAAGGGATTTTCTCGGATATCTCATATTTGTATAATCTTAAGGAGTTGGAAATTTTGTCTTTGAAAATCTCTGAAGATGAGAATGAAGATGAATTGAAGAGACTTTTAGGTGGAAATAAGACTTATCAACCACTTCCAAATATTACAGAGTTTTCATACGAAGGTGTTTTGACAGACGAAATTCGAGCTTTCATACTTTCAATGCCAAATCTTGAAGCATTATATTTGAGAGGACACCTATCAACCGATTTGAATTTCCTATCTGGTTTGACGAAATTAAAGGAGTTGGATATTACTTTTGATTGTGAAGCAAGAGTTGAAAATCTAAATTTCCTTCTTGGATTAAAAAAACTTACTTCATTTGAAATGAATGCCACGATAAATGATGAGATTTCGTTAGTCGAGGTGTTAAAGCTAAAAAAACTAAAGAAATTTTGTTGTCCGGTGAATGACATTTCAGTATATACCAACAATCCGAAATTGAAAGAGGTAGGAATATTGGGCAGGGATAATGTTGACATAAGCATACTTGTAGATACCCAATGTGAAAAAATTCATGTTTTCTCTACTGCTAGTTTTAAGGAAACGGATGCTTATATGAAATTGAGTCATGATGTTCATAAATTTGAGTTTACTTATGTAGCATGTAAACTATACTAATACAACTCTTTGATGTCATAATTATTGAGATTAAATTTTGAGTTTTCTCTAATTATCTGACGATAAAGTTAAACATTTAATAAATATTAATTATTATGTATAATAGTATTGCACAAAAGTTGTATGAGATTCTTCCTGATGATTGGGACGACGTTGTAATGTATGCTCATGTAGAAAAGAATGTTTATGAGATGTTCTTCTATGTGAGGGTAGATGGAAAGTATATCAATTGCTATTCCATGGATAAAGTGTTTGGAATATCTAGAGCGAAGGTGATTGCTTGTTTTGATGATATCTACAAAATTCTTTATCCTGATTACGAAGAGAAAGAGTGGTATACTGCTACTATAAAGTTAAATGATCAGGGAGATTTCTTGATGTATTACGACTACAATGACGAGGGTCTCGAAGAGATTCCTTATCATAAGATGTGGAAAGAAAAATACGTTCCTGCAGAATAACTTTCTTTCAATGAATTTCCTCTGTGAAACTTGTTTTTTCTAATCATTAACTACACAACTTCATTTTACGACCACGGTAGACACAATGATTACCGTGGTCTGTTTTTTATGTCATTCCAATAAGCCGCCACCCTTCACTTCGCACTATGTCCGCTGGACTAACTTGAAACATTAGACGCGAGATCTCCCTGAAACATTAGACGCGAGAACTCGCGTCTCTACGACTTGAAACCTGAAACATTTTCATTATCTTTGCAGAAATTCCATAAAGATGTGATTATGAAATTTCCAATAGGTATACAGACATTTGAAGAGATAATTGAAGGCGGTTATGTCTATGTAGACAAAACGGATCTTGTCTATAAATTGGTGGATGAGGGAAAATACTATTTTCTCAGCCGCCCGCGTCGCTTCGGCAAAAGTCTGCTTACCACAACGTTGGAGTCTTATTTCCTTGGTAGAAGGGATCTTTTCAAAGGCCTCGCTATAGATTCGCTGGAGACGGAATGGATTGAATATCCGGTTTTTCATTTGGATTTTTCGGGGAATAAATATATTAAGGAGAACGAACTTGATAGCGTAGTCAATCTTTTTTTGGAGAAATGTGAAAGTAAGTACGGCGCTAACACGAGTGAGGTGACATTCGGCTCTCGTTTTCAAGGTGTTATTCAACGTGCATGCGAGAAAACCGGGAAGAAAGTGGTTATTCTTATCGACGAGTATGACAAACCATTGACAGACACCATCGGAAATTCTGACATTCAGGATGCGAACCGCTCTGTTTTGCAAGAAATATATGGGGTATTCAAAAATTCCGACAGATACATCAAATTCACTTTCCTGACAGGTGTAACTCGTTATGGCAAGTTGGGAATCTTCAGCGCGGCAAATAATTTGCAGGATATCTCCTCGAACAAGAAATATGCGTCTATATGTGGAATATCAGAAAATGAACTCCACACATATTTTGACGACGAGATTAAAGATTTTGCGGAGGAAGAAAATGTCAGTGCGGATGAAATGTACGGAATGCTGAAAAAGAAATATGATGGCTATCATTTCTCAGAAAAATCAGTTGACATTTATAATCCGTTCAGCTTGCTTAATGCATTAAACGAAAAACAATTAAGAAACTATTGGTTCGCTACTGGCACGCCGACTTATTTGGCTAAGATTCTTTCAAAAAGTGATATTAACATTCCTGATTTTGAGAATGAAT
>DCIP01000118.1:1612-6947 GCA_002317115.1 Candidatus Scybalocola fimicaballi | reverse complement strand
ATGAATGAGCGTCAGGAGATCGACCGTTGGATCATCTCACTTTTGAATACATTGGTTAAGGATGTAGACGCTGCATATTCAGACTACGAGCCAACTAAGGCTGGTCGTGCAATCTCTACATTCGTTTGCGATAACTTGTCTAACTGGTATGTTCGTCTTTGCCGTAAGAGATTCTGGGGTGGAGAAATGACAAAGGACAAACTTTCTGCATACCAGACACTTTACACATGTCTTGAGACAGTGTCAAGATTGATGGCTCCAATTTCGCCATTCTATGCAGACCGTGTATTCCTTGATCTAAACGCTGCAACTGGTAAGGACAAGTGCGAGAGCGTTCACTTGGCTAAGTTCCCAACTGCAGATGATTCATTGATCAACAAGACACTTGAGGAGAGAATGCAGCTTGCTCAGGATATCTCTTCAATGACTCTTGCTCTACGTAAGAAGGAGAATATCAAGGTACGTCAGCCACTTACACAGATCATGGTTCCAATCCTTGCTGCAAACGAGCAGGAGAACATCGAGGCTGTTAAGGATTTGATTATGAATGAGGTTAACGTTAAGGCAATCAACTTCGTAACAGATGCTTCAGGAATTCTTGTCAAGAGAATCAAACCAGACTTCAAGAAACTTGGACCTAAGTGTGGTAAGAACATGAAGACTGTCGCTCAGATGTTGACTGAGTTCACTCAGGAGCAGATTGGTGAGCTTGAGAAGAACGGACAGTATTCACTTGATGTAGCAGGTGCTTCTGTATTGGTTGAAAAGAGCGACGTCGAAATTCTATCTGAGGATATTCCAGGATGGTTGGTTGCAAACAACGGACAGATTACAATTGCTCTTGACGTAACTATCACAGATGAGTTGAAGGAAGAGGGTATTGCTCGTGAGTTCGTCAACAGAATTCAGAACATCCGAAAGTCTTCAGGCTTCGAGATCACAGACAAGATTCTTGTTGAGATTGAGAAGAAAGCTGAGATTAATGTTGCTGTTGAGCACTTCGCACAGTACATCGCATCACAGGTATTGGCAAACGAGGTTAAACTTGTTGATTCAATCAGCGGTGCAACTGAACTTGACTTTGACGATTACAAGGTCAATGTCAAGGTAGTAAAAGCGTAAGTGTGATATAAGACCATAAAGACGGTCAATCTTATAAATATTAGCCTACAGTATTGGTGTTGTCGTAAGACAAATCCATTATTGTAGGCTATTTTATATTTTAATTTCAAACAAAATAGATGATGCCGTAAAATACGATTATCTTTGCATCCAAAATCAGGACTATACTATGAAGCGAATACTTTTCTTTCTATTTATACAGATATCTGTCATATTCTCTCTTATGGCAGACGACGGAGTTTGTAATGATGTTGAGTTTTGGTCTTATGGTCATATTTATGCAGATGGGTCTAATAACAAAATTGCATTGGAAAAGGAATTAATGTTGTGTAGAGCTGACAGCATTACTGCAATTTTTGTTTTTAAGAATACAACTCAAGATACTGTTATTGTTGATTGTGCATTCCCAGTTAATGTTGATTTCTTATATACTATTAATAAAAAAGATTCAATCCAATGTAGTTATCCATTCAGTTCTCAATCTGAATCTACATTACGTCTATTACTTGGTACAAAAGACACTTTTAATTCAGATGAAGTAAAAGGTTATGAAGGTTATATTGATTTTAATGATCGAGTATACCAATTGGTTCTCAAGCATGATAAAGAATTAAGAGTAAAAAGTAAAGATGAATATTTTAAGTATATAGATTCATTGCAATTCTATCAAGATGATTATATGCCCAATTGCAATGTTGAACAAGATGGTAGGCCAGTTGACATATTAAATGTAGGTATAGAAAGTAGAGTTTCGGATAGTAATGTTATTATGAATTTTCATTATCATCATAAATTGACTTTCGCACCTAATGCTTACTCAAAAGTCATTGTGAAATATAGCATAATGTCTAGAGGTTGTACTCAATTCGGCTGTTGTTACGACATTTCTACTGGTGGAACATGGAAAGGAAATATAAATTCATTTATGGCTTTTGTTTCAGATGGAATAATTAAGTCTGAGTTAGACACCTTTAAATTTGAGAAATGGAATAGTACAGCAAGTCGTTACGAAATTGCCTACAAAAAAAATTATAAACCCCATAAAGATGAATATTTTCATTTCACTTTTGGAGAAGATGAAGGAGAAGCTCATGGCTACTATGATATTCCTGAATATAAAGATCTTCAAACCTTAAAATTAAAAGATGTAAAACCATCATCTTCTTGGAGCAACGTCGAAGCAATGATGGATAAAGATCGTTTTACGTCATGCACAATTACCGATTGGCAAAATGCCACAATGGAATTTACCTTGACTCAAAATGCTTATGGACCATATATGTATAATGGAATAATTGGAAAATCAACCACAAGAGAAAATTTCGAAGCATATGTGTATAATGTTAAGAAAGATCAAGAATTATGGGGAGAAAATGCAGATCTAAGATTCTATTTTCCAAAAGATTCGACTATAGATGAATATAGTAATGTCACAAAGATCTTTATAGAAAAATTAGAAGCTCCATTTGATACATTCTCATTCACCGTAAATTTTACAGATCCACGTGGTTATCCATTCGTGTTTGATTGGAGTAGATTTAACGATATAAAACAAATGAAATATTTTTCTGCTGGAAGATATCGTTTGTCGATAAAAGGTATAAAAGAGGGATGGAAATATAAAGATACAACACGTATAACAGAATTCTGTTTTTTAGAAATTCCAAAAGATGTTGAAGATATGATTTTAAAAGACAAGAATAGTCGATTTCCAATCTTCCAGAATGCTTTTGATTTTTTTGACGAATCATTATATTTTCGAGCACAAGAAAACAATCCAATTCAAGAATCTTCAACAGATAAAATTGATAAAATTATAGAAAAACAGTATGTCAAATCAGATATTAATAACAAACAAGAAATGGTTGATGAAGGCGAAACTGACTATAAGTTATTCGTAATCGGTGGTGTTTTGATTTTACTATTGATTGGTGGCGGAGTTTGGATGATAAAGAAGAGATGATTTTGTTAAATACTTTCATCAAATCTTAAATAAAGGTTAAAATCGCGTCGACGTGTATGATTGAATCAATTTAAATGTATTTTTACGTTGTGATAATTAAAAACGAAATGCTATGAATAATCAGGAACTACAGGAGAACAACAGAAAGTTGTTTGAGGATTTGAACAGCAAGAATCCAGAACTATTGAACAAGATCCTTGCTAATGTTGGTAATTTGATGTCTTTCAAAGATTTGGCTGATTCAAGTATCGGTGCATTAAATAATCTTATTAATGAAATCATCAAGAACACATCTGGAAAAACGCCGGAAAGACCAGTAAACGAGGATAATAAGGATGTCGTTTTGAAGAAAGATAACTCAAATCGATTCACAAGCAGAGTGACAACTGAGATGGCTTCGTCGGATTGTAAGACAAACTTCGCTGGATTGACTTATTATAACTATCCGTCGTCGAAGATTGATCTATTTGAGATTTCAGACAAGAACTATTTCTTCGCGTCGCAGTCATTCTCTTATCTTTGCTCTTATGACGAGTATGACAAAGTTGATCCAAACTCATCATTTAAGGATGCATACGTACTTTCTGTTTTGAAGAGATATTGCGTCGTTCGCGACGGTAAGATCATCTTCTTCAATGATAATTTCAGCGATGGTCACACTCCATTCTATTGCCAGAAGGAGGGATTCCAGATTATCTGCAATAAAGCACAAATGGAAGGCGGTGATTCTGCTTGGGATTATTATGTAAGAGATGAGAACTCAGTTGCAATTTTTGGTAGAGCTGAATCTGCTGTAAATAAGGCTATTGAACTTTCATTGCAAAACAGAGGCCAGCTTTATTTGGTAGCACAGACATTTGAGGAGATTGAGAGAAGATAATGTTGATTATTGAATACTAAAGATATAAAGAAACCCCGGCAAAAGATTTTGTCGGGGTTATTTTTTTTATATTGTGAATTTATAGCACAATTTTTGTTTTGATAATTCCTTGTGAAGTTTCAACTACAACAAAATAAACTCCTTTTGGCAACGTCGAAACGGATATGCACTCAACCTTGTTTTCCATCAGAATCAACTGCCCGTTAGTATTGAACAACATGATGCGATTCATCAGTACATTTGATCCTCCGTTTATGATAGACAAATTACCGCTATTGTTTACCAAGGTCAACTCTGTCAACTCAATATCTTTGATATCTGTAACAGGAGCCTCACCCAACACCTCCATAATCTTCGCAATCATTTGAGGTTGATTCCAATTTCCAGAGTTACGATTCATGAAACCGTGACACTCTCCATTAGTGTTAGGATCAGACCAACCTTCTTTTAATCCAAGCTGGTAAGTTTGCCATGTCGTACCATTGTCCCACAACACACATGGCATTTTAAATTCTTTTGCTATAGAATAGAACGCCTCAAACCATTGAAGACGAGTCTCATCTCCTTGTCCTTTATCAGAAATTGATGTTTCATCAATGATGACGGGGATTTGTTGAGTGACATAGCGATTGTAAAGCGGACTTAAGACATCACGAATCTCTTGCTTGTCTTTCTCTTCGAAATAGAGACGATTTCCTGTTAAACAAAGTTCAGTAGGGCGATACGCATGTACCTCAATACCGATACGATTAGGCGTTTGGTCTGATGGCATCACAAACTTGTTGGTCATAACTCCATCTGGAGACGCATCATAGCCAGGCATCATCACCATTCGGTCTCTGTTGGCTTCACTACCATTGTTACGAATGGCATCAAGTGCAGCCTGGTTCATAGCGTTTATCACATTAATAGCCTCAACCACATTGTTCTGAGTAGGATTGTCAACAGGCCAGAACCACCATTCATTTTTATCGCCGATAAGACGTGGTTCATTCAGAGTTTCAAAAATCAGACGTTGGTCATAATCCTTAAAGTATTCAGCTACCTGAGTCCAGATTTCAGTGACATAACGTATAGACTGGTCTTTCTTATCATTTGAAGGCCAAAAATATGGATGGTTCCATTGGTCTCCATTGTCGTGGTGAATATTCAAGATGACGAACATATCGTTGTCGATAGCGTAATCAACGACCTCTTTGACACGTCTCATCCAAGCCTCATCTATTTTAAATTGATAGTTGCCCTCTGATTTTGTGTGCTGTCCCCAACTAACTGGTATACGTAATGTTCTGAATCCTGAATTGCGAACATTGTCGATCATGTATTTGGTGATCTTAGG
Organism: Candidatus Scybalocola fimicaballi; assembly: GCA_002317115.1. Taxonomy (GTDB): domain Bacteria; phylum Bacteroidota; class Bacteroidia; order Bacteroidales; family Paludibacteraceae; genus UBA1723. The sequence continues at coordinate 1,643 of DCIP01000118.1, read as the reverse complement.
ATTTCCCCATGCCGTTTCTGTCTCGACGCCA
>DCIP01000118.1:917-1466 GCA_002317115.1 Candidatus Scybalocola fimicaballi | reverse complement strand
AATGCAATAGCAGACAATATTTTTTTAGAGTTGTTCATTTCTAGTTGTTTTTAGTGAATATTATACTCACTTATTAAATTCCTTTTGTATAAAATATCGTTTGGTTATCAAAACGATTACAAATATAATAACGTTACTTTTACCAACAAAAAAATCAGCCCGTTAATGAGCTGATTTAATATTACGTATATTAGTAGTCTATTTCAAAGCCTCAATAATCTCAGGTTCGATGACATCTCTCTTCTGATCTGTTTCAAAACGACATAGAACCTTGCCGTCTTTTGAAACTAAGAATTTGGTGAAATTCCAGTGGATATTGACGTCGGCTTCAGGATCTACCACATTAGCATGCTTTAGAAAATCGTAAAGAGCAATTGTGCTGTCTCCATTCACATTGATCTTATGGAAACGAGGGAATGTAGTGCGGTAGTTTAGTGTACAGAATTTCTGGATTTCCTCGTCTGGTTCTGGAGCCTGTTCTGCAAACTGATTACATGGAAAATCCAAAATTTCAAATCCAAGGTGATTGTATTTGTAATACAAATCCTG
>DCIP01000118.1:0-853 GCA_002317115.1 Candidatus Scybalocola fimicaballi | reverse complement strand
CAAAAGCACTTTGCCTTTATAATCTGATAATGATACCTCTTTACCTTGATTGTCTACTACAGTAAAATCGTATACAGTAGGAGTCTTTTCTTCTGTCACTTGTGGTTCTGGTTCTTGTGAAGCGGGAACACCACCTTTGAAAATGTACATTGCAAGCAAACAAAGCAATACAACTACTAATAGAATTAAATGTCTTATTTTCATATCCGTGTTTGATTTAGAATTTTCCACAAAAATAATTATTTTCAAATATCCTTGCTTATTTCCTCTAATCTTTTTATTGATAAATCATTTATAATCATAATTTTCTTATATTTGCCATGAAAAAACAGAAACACATTAGATATGAAGATTAATTACTTTTTTACTCTTGCTCTATCAACACTATCGTCGCTCGCTTGGGCGGACACTGATATTTCCGACCTTTATCTTCAAAATGCTGGTTTTGACGACGAATCCCATTTTGATTACCGTATTTCCGACCAAGGTAATGTGGCTCAGGAAATCCTGTCGATTTATGGATGGACTAAGGATTTCAGTGTCGATTATACGGTTTGTGGAATCTATGAATTGGGTACAGCCAAGACTTTCAACACATACGGTAAGGTTCCTTCTGCTGGATATCAGAATTCCAAAGGTGGATGTTTGGCTTTGAGTACTGGTTGGGATCAGGCGATGAAATTTTATCAGACTGTGACTCTTCCAGCTGGAAATTATAAACTCCAAACTGCTTATTATAATGGCAGTAATTCTAATGATGGCTATAGTTTGCTTGGTTGGATTCCAGATAATGGCGACGCGAAGGTTTCGTCTATGTCATCATTTCCGTCGAATCAATGGAAGGTCGATGAAG
>DCIP01000131.1 GCA_002317115.1 Candidatus Scybalocola fimicaballi | reverse complement strand
ACAGGAACACCGCTTAACGACAAGGGTGAGACTGCAGCGTTCAAGTTAGCTCTAGGTGAGGAGGCAGCACGCAAGGCACACATCTCATCAAGCAAGTCGATGATGGGACACTGTTTGGGTGCAGCAGGTGCATTGGAGCTTATCGTCGCAGCTCTTACATTGAAGAACGGAATCATCACTCCTACAATCAACTATAAGGAGGCTGATCCTGACTGCGATCTTAACTACACTCCTAACGTAGCCGTTAAGGCAGACGTCAACATCGCATTCTCAACATCATTGGGATTCGGTGGACACAACGGATGTGTTGCTTTGAGAAAGATGTAATCTATTCTTAAATGATATTTTATGAAAGGCAGGCCGTTTGGCCTGCCTTTTTTATGTGAAAACTATTTCTACATTATTGTTAAAATAACTAAAAATCTACTTGATAAAAACAAAAGCCTCATATAGAGATTCTATTTTTGTGCTATTTTTGCAATATAGATGCAAGAGAGGCATTTGTGCTTTTCAATCGGCTAACGAATTCTGTCGAATGATGGGAAATATTGAATGAACTCAACACAAACATAAGAATATGGTAAAAAAAATATTTACTTCCCTATTGTTGGCATGTATGGCTTCAGGCATGTACGCAGAGTCTAAATACATGACTATTGAATTAAATAACGGATTATTGTTCTCATTCCTATTAGACGAGAATCCCGTCATCACATACGAAAACGAGAGTCTATTAGTAAACAAAGATGAGAAGACAACATACTCATTTGATGACATCAAGAATTACCACTTCACAGAGGATGATCAGACAGCAGCTAAGATGACGATCGCCAACACATTGGAGATTGTAAAGCTTGACGACGAGACTATCGAGATCAAGAATGCGGAGGCTAACTGCAACGTCGCAATTTATTCAGTCGACGGAATTATCGTTGATAAGGCAAAAGCAAACGCAGAAGGAAACGCCACAGTGAAAATGCCAAACCAGGCAGGAGTATATGTAGTTGTCGCAGGCAAACAGTCATTCAAAATCATTCGCAAATAAGACGCTACTATAAAAAAGACAACTAAAAGGGATGAACAATCGTTCGTCCCTTTTTTTATCAAAAACGCCAAGTAATGCCATAAATTTTCACCTCCTAATTTTGTCGTTGTTTACTTTAACTTTAATTCACATAATATGCTAAAAAACATTTCTATAGTTTGTCATATTTGTTTAAAGTTAAGTAATTTCGCAATGATAACATTCAAGGGAAACGACATTCGTGACCATATTGGCATACGACGTCGGCAAAAGGCTATTAATCAACATTGTAGATGAGCAATAGGGTAAGCATAGTTACTGGAGCAACGGGAGAAATCGGCAGAGTTGTCGCCGAAGATGTCGTGCGTCAAGGTAAACATCTGGTTATTGCTTGCAGAAGTTTGGCGAAATCCAAAGTTTTGCTCGGTGAGCTCAAATCCGCTTATCCACAAAGTGAAATCGAATACATAACACTCGATTTAGCCGACAAACGTTCCATCAAGAAGTTTGCAGAGACAATCCAACAGAAATGTTATATCGTCGATGAGCTTGTCTGCAACGCGGGAATATTATGCCAGTATGAGAGCCAGAACAAGGACGATATTGACATGTCGATGGCAGTCAACTACCTTGGCAATGTCCGTTTAATTGAATTGTTGGAACGTTCTTTGGCTCACGATGCAAGAATCATAAACATGGTGCCTTCAATACGTTGGGGTTCAATATCTGGTGATCCTTTCCATCCGGAAGATAAATTCCACAGATTTCGCAGATACGCAAATTCCAAACTTGCGCTTTACGCCTACACCCAACATCTGGCACGCAAATATGACAACTCGGCCATATCGGTCTACGCTGTTGATCCTGGTCTTGTCGACACAATGATGATCACAAAAGGCAGATGGTTTGAAGGCATCGCAGACATTTTCCTTAAACCGTTTGTCCGTACTCCTGAAAAGGGTGCAGAGACAACTCTATACTTGTTGTCAAACCGTCCACAGACAACAGGTATGGCATACTACGACTGCAAAATCATGCAGTTTCCGTCTGATATGTACACAAGAGAAGAGTGGACCGAGCTTTGGAATAACACACAAAAATATTTGACAGAAATCATTTGACGTAATTATGTCAGGTCAGTCGTTAATCATAACCCAGCAACAGCAGCTCAAACTGTCACCTCAGCAAATTCAGGTGATGAAGCTTCTCACGCAATCCACGCTTGAGTTTAACGAGCGTGTGGAGCAAGAGATCGAGGAGAACCCTGCTCTTGAGAAAAACGACAACCTTAACGAAAACGAAAACGATAACCTTAACGTTAACGATAACGATAATGGCGATGATGACGACAATGATTTCGATTACGATGACAATAGCGAAGACTCTGATAATTACGGGAATAAAGACGAGGACAACGGATTGGATTACGACGACGGCAACAACGAAGACTTCACTTTGGGCGACTATGTCAGTTTAGACGACATTCCGTCTTACCAATACAACGACATGACTGAGCAGGAGCGTCGCCCAGAAATGAGTTATCATGCCGACGAGACTGTCCTTGAAGACCTACGTGAACAGCTTAATCTTCTACCTCACGTCGATGAGGATATAAAAAACATAGCTCTTTACGTCATAGGATGCTTGAATCCAAGAGGATACCTTGAGCGAGACACAGAGACTATCGTCGATGATTTCATCTTCACCGCGTCAAAAGAGATTACCGAGGCTCAAGTGGAGGAGGCTATCTCCATAGTGCAGTCGCTCGAACCTGCCGGTGTGGGAGCGAGAAACATCAAGGAGTGCCTTATCCTTCAGCTCAAAAGAATAGATAATCCGTCGGACGCTGTGCTTCTTGCAATCAGAATATTGGAAGAGTGCGACTCAGCGATGGAGGACAAGCGTTTCGATAAGATACAGAAAGCTCTTGGAGCGACCGAAGAAGAGGTCCAGGAGGCCGTGGCGGAATTGAAGAAGCTCAATCCACAGCCATGCGTCACAAGCGACATCCTGATGGATAATTCAGTGGTAATCGTGCCAGATTTCAATGTACACGACGAAGATGGAGAATTAGTGTTGACTTTGAATCAGACCAACACCCCTACCCTCCAGCTTAACAGCCATTTTGCCACTATCCTTGAAGAATACGCCAACAACAAGAAGAATCAGAGCCGGGCACAAAAAGATACGGCCCTATTCATCAAGCAGAAAGTCGACGCCGCAAAATGGTTTATCTCGGCAGTACAACAACGCACCGAGACAATGACGAAAGTGATGACCGCCATCATAAAACGCCAGAAATCATTCTTTGAGACAGGCGACGACGAGGAGCTTAAGCCAATGATCATGAAAGTGATCGCCGACGATACTGGTTACGACATCAGCACCGTCTCTCGTGTCTGCAATAACAAATACGTCCAGACCGATTTTGGAGTGTTTCCTCTTAAACATTTCTTCACTGAATCTGTTGAGACAGACCAGGGTGAGGTCCACAGTATGGCCAAGCTTAAGAATCTATTCATTAAATGTATAGAGGAAGAGGACAAGAGAAAACCATTGTCCGATCAGCAGATTGTGGAGTATATGAAAGAGAAGGGGTTCTCTCTTGCAAGACGTACCGTCGCAAAATATCGCGACCAATTAGGAATTCCAAAAGCGCAATTTAGAAAAGAACTTTAAAAAACAATGGAAGCTTATATTTCTCCCATTCTGATAAACTTATTTTGGTTTGTTATTATTTGCCTTTCTTGGCGTCACAGTATCGTCCGTCATATCTCGTTAATAGGAGGATGGTCTCAAATATGTTTGACCATTGCAGAAACCTACTACCCACAATTTCTGCAGATAGCGGTATATTCGATTCTCATCGTGTGGGCTTTGTTTGTTATACTGATAAACTGGGGATTCACTAAACTCGTCACTAAAGACAATCAGGTACTACAGATCCTATTCTTCAGCTGTGCAATTTTTGCATTCAGCTATTTCATCAACATCATCACCGTACCCAAATTCTACCATATTGGATTACTTATGGCAGGTATGACCTACCTTGCCCTGGCAGGAATTATGACGATAAACAAAGTGGCGTTAAAGTACCGTATCTATTTGAGCGGATATACAGTAGGCCTTGCATTTTTGCTCGGAAACACACTACATTTGATGATAGAATGGACTGCTTTAGTGTTTTTTTTCCATAATATCTTGTATGTTGTTGCATTTTTATTATTTTTGCTAGGTATATTAGGATTTTTCCTAATGTATTATAGAAAAGTCGCATTCTTAAGTTTTGTTTCTGCTTATGCATTCGGTTTTGTAATGGGATATTATGGCTATAGCCTTATAACAGCGATGCAAAAATTGTTTGCATGACGTAAGTCACAACAAATGCAATATTATTGACTATGGTTAATAAAAGTATTTTTATATTATTGCTCTCAACGCTCACATTTATCATACAAAGTTGCAGTGAGAAAAAAGAGACTAAATCTGAAACTGTTTTGAAGATCACAAATTCAGAAGAGTTTACTTCGTTTGTGAATGACTATAATAGTGGAAAGTTCCATCTTAATGACTCTTTGATTTCGCCACTGACAGTTGATTTGGAGTGTGACATATCCATCGTCAGCAACAGTCTATCACCTATCGGATCAGAAGAATTCCCTTTTATCGGAACATTCAATGGCAATGGCCATACAATCACATGTTGTCAAATCGGGAAATCGAAATCAGCAAACAATGTCGGCTTGATTGGATATGCAAAAGACTCAAAAATCAAAGGAATAACTGTAATTACAGAGAAAGTAATTGGTCAACGTAGTGTAGGAATCATTTGTGGATATGCCTATCGCACATGTATCAGCGACTGCAAGACAAGTGGAAATGTGACTGCAATGAGCTGTTGCGGAGGAATTGCAGGAAGCGCAAGCTACGGAGGGGTTTCCGACTGTCACTTTGTAGGCAATATCACAGCATCAGAATGTTTGTCTGGTGGAATTGTAGGACTATTTGAGTTTGGAGGCATTTTAAGAAGTTATGCAGGCGGACAGGTCTCTGCAAAATGTGGTGTCAGCCCAATAACATCTAGCAATCAGGATGATGTAATGATATCTGAGTGTATCGACAGAATGAATGTCATTATCACAAATGAAAACGATAAGCACAAACGAAAAATGGCGTTAGACAAGTTGACTCGTTTGTTGTTTGAGATGTAAGTTGAATCAATTCCAAATATAAAAAAGCCGTGGTATTGGGATCACCTCAATTCCACGGCTTTTTCTATGATTTTATGCTTTAATACTTAACCTCTGTTGTCAAGTTTACCGAACACACTCTGAAGCACATCAGATACGCGGGCACTTGCATTGTGACGGATATCATACTCCTTCTCTCCTACCTTTGTGAACAGACCGTTCAATGCCTCACCTGTGATGTAGCCAGACAAATCTGGATTAACCTGGTCAATTGTTCTCAACTTCTCGAAGATCTCATCAGGCACAATACCAAGCTTACGCACCATCTCAAGAGCCATCTTTGCTGTATTGTTGTCAAGCAAATCACATAGCTTGTTGTTGTATGTTGCGTATGTGTTCCAAGCTGCTGTCGGAGTCACGTTTGCCACCTGAATAGTATTCAAAGAGTCTGTGATAGATGGAATAAACGCATCTGTCAACTGAGTGAATGTATTCTTGTGTAGATAATCAGTCGCTGCATTGTCAGCTCCGAAAAGCAATTTCTCGGCATCAGCAAACGAGATGTTTGCGATTGCGTTTGTAAAGATGTCAATAGACTTTGGCGCAGCGTTCTCAGCAGCACGGTTGAACAACTTTATGATTGTGTCTGAATCAGGAATAGACAAGCCAGATGCGTTAAGCATAGAGTTGAATGTTGGATTGCTTGAAACCTGCTGAACAGCGTTGAATGTTGTGATTGCCTCTTTTGGCAAACCGATTCTGACTGCAGCGTCGGCAAGATATCCATCCTCTGCACTAAGATTCTTTGCTGCTGTCTCAATTCCGACCTTTAGTGCAGCCTTCAAACCAGATCCTACATCAAATCCACCGGCACCGTTTGCGCCACCGGCCATAGTCTTGATAATCTCCTCTGCTTTGCCGCTTTTAACGGCGTCTACAGCCACTTTGCCAACTGTAGATAAGATATCACCAAATAATCCCATTGTCCTTTAAAATTTATGTTTTTATTCAAAAACCAAATATAACGTTTTTTTGTGAAAAAAATTTCCACAACCAAACTTTTTTCAAGCCTTTGACAAGTCTTACAAACGGATGTTGTTGCAATGTTTGCAGAAGCCAGGAGTCACATTTTTCTGCCATAGGCGACGCCACTCCAAGAACGCATCTCCATTGAGCACTCCCATCACGCCCTTCTCAAACACATTTCCAAAATTCTTCTCTTTAGGGAATGGTTTTGCGCAACATGGCACCATATAACCATCCCATGTGATATACTGATGATACCAAGGGAATGTGCAATCCTGGAATGATCCTCCATTTCCGTCAGTCTCCTCAGAAAAAGTAATTCCCTTCATTGTTTTCTGTCGCTCACGGAACTCCTTCAATACCGCTCTATACTCTTCTCCGTGGAAGAATTTGTTGTGAGCCTCGAAATCTCGTTCAGGTATCGACGCAAGATTAATACGGTTGAAATTGACAAACTCTATACCTACACTCTGTGCAAAATCAATTACAGGAATAATATTATCGTAGTTTTCAGGTGTGATGACTGTATTTATCACAAATTCTGTGCTTCCGTCGGATGCGCTTACTATTCGTTTGATATTGTCAGCAATAGCCTCAAAACTTGTATTTGGTCGAATCGTCTCGTATGTTGAGCCAACTCCGTCCACTGAGAATTGAACACTGTCAAGATAAGGCAACAAAGGCGTGATTTTCTCCACACAACCAACGAAATTGGCATTTGTCGACATGGAGATCACCAAGTTTTTTCTTTTCGACTTAATATACTTCACCACTTCAGCAAGATGTGGATAAAGCAACGTCTCACCGAGTCCGGTCAAGCCTATACTATCCAAGTAAGGATATACCTCGTCGACTATCTTATATACGTTTTCCAAAGATATGAACCCTTGGTCCATCTGCTTACCATATTTATATTCACGCGGACAGATTATACAATGAAGATTACATCTGTTACCAAGTTCGAGCATCAATCCCGTCGGATAATTCACTCGTACCTCCTTATGAGGATTGAAGAAAGCGACACGTACACGATTGACAACATATTTGATGAAATCCTTATTTGGTCTGAAACCAGATAAAAGTTTTAATGCTAACTTAATTCTCCTTCTGTTCATGTCATTAGTATTGATTTATTCGATGAAATGGACTATTATTTCCATGGTTCGACGTGAATGGTGATGATAGTCTGGTGTCCAAACTTTTCTTTTAATTCCTTCTCAATCAAGTCTACCTTTTCATGAGACTCATAAAGAGTGATATTGCCGTCCATTCTCACATGCATCGAGATAGCATAGTTTACACCCACTTGACGAGTACGGAGGTTATGCAATTCCGTCACTTCAGGATATGAATGTACTATCTCTTCGATCTGGTCTTCAATTTCCTTCGGCAGACTGCTTTCCAGCAACTGGTTGACACTGCTTTGAATAAGCTGAATCGCCACCTTGAAAATAAACAAACTTACTATCACAGCAGCAAGCGGATCAAGAATAGCCCACTTGCTACCAAGCAGACATGCAGCACCGATTCCTATTGCAGTTCCGATAGAGGAAAGTGCGTCACTACGATGATGCCAGGCATTTGCGACAAGGGCCTCACTGTTAAGGTTTTTGCTTTTCTTTATTGTATACTGGAAAATCCCTTCCTTCATTAGAATACTTGCGACGGCAGCACCAAACGCCAACCATCCCGGCGACTGAAGAAGCTCGTCATTCACAATGAAACCATAAATATGTACAGCCCCACTCCACAATATTCCACCGCCTACAAGTATAAGCAGCAATCCTATAATTGTGGTGGCAAGAGTCTCATATTTGCCATGACCAAAATCATGATCGTCATCACATGGCTTGCTGCTAATTTTAAGCATCACAATCACGACAAAATCCGTAAGGAAATCACTAAGCGAATGCACTCCATCAGCAACCATAGCCGACGAACTTCCCAATATACCCGCCGCAAACTTCAACACTATAAGGATAGCATTGACAACAGTCCCTATCAACGTGACTTTAACGATCTCTTTTTGACGCGTTTCAATCTGATTCTCCTCCATTTCATCGGGCTTTTATCAATCATTATCTACGATTTGATGAACTCCTGCTGTTTTTATAACGGCTGTTATAATAACTATCTGTCAAATCTTCGTCGTTTTCTTCATCTTCCTTGACATTGTTTGACTTTTTGTCATCATCTCCAGACTCGTCACGATCTTTCTCCTCTTGTATTTCATCTTCTTCTTGTTCATCTGTCTCCATCTCTTCTTCCTCAGTCATGTCATAATCATGGTAATCATCAAGTCCCTTACGACTATTTGTCTTCGACTTAGTTTTATTCCTATTGATAACCTGACGATGAAGTTTCTGATCTTTGACTTTCTCGACACCCTGTTCTGCACGTGTTTTGTCGAACTTTTTCAACTGTTCGGATTTTTCTTTCTTCACATCTTTATTACGCTTGACCGCATCAAGATACTCCGAAAGTTTGCGTTTCTCCAACTCGTCATCATAGGTTTTGTAATCAGCCTCAGCAGTAAAAGAAGTCCTATATCGATATGCCTCAACACTAAAATATTTAATGCCAGTGATAAACATTATACCGATAACACAAAGCATATATATCTGTTTGTGCAACTTCAACTTCAAATCAGCATAATATTGCACAAATATCATCACCAGACCAATACAGAACAACGACGATGCTCTGTCCTGCAGCACTCGTATCTCACAAAGAGAAAAGACAAGGATAAAATAGATTACAAAGACATTCTTTATCACATTGTCAATATTCTTTCCTACCTTGAAATAGTTTGGCATGAAGAAAAACATTACATAAGCAAAGCTTACAATAATTTTTCTCATTCCAAAATTATAGTATGAATCAGCGTAAACAATATTGATATAATATTTCTGGATTTTCGACGCGATATGCTGTCCACCATACGTATATAATCCGCTCAGAATAATATTAATAAACTTTATTCTGAATACGAAGATCAGCATAACCACGGAAAATATCCAAAGCAACTGGTTCTTAGTCAGAGTTATTCGTAGTAGAGGATATGCAATAATATAGAAAAGAGATGTGGTATGGAAAGTCATACCAAGAAGATTCAACAAGATATAAGAAAAAACCTGTTTTTCTCTCACGTATCTCAATGAAAGCATAAACAATAACACAGAGTTGGCATTACGCAGCTGCTCTGCATGGAACACCCAGCCCCACCAGATAAAATAAATCAACAATGCCAACACACAATAGTTGGTCTCTCGCTTGAAAAAATAATATAGTACGATTGCGTCGATAAGAACGTAGACAAACTGAAACTGCCAAAAGCTCATTCCAAGTGTTTTGCAAACAACCTCAAACACATGGTAGCCTTGCTCAAAATCTGTATACCAATCCTTTGAATAATGACCTGAGATGAATTCTCCCAAAGTCGGAGTGTCACGGTAGTCCTCAAAATACATCATGACATCCATTCCCGTCCAACCTTTCAGCCCGACAAAGAGTGTGAAAAGAGTAAGGGCAAAAACGAATATATATTTTGTCCTGTGATTATGGTTTTGCAGATTAAACTCTACAAAAACCAACATCACAAGTATGGCCATAAAGCAGAAATATGGTATTGAAATACTTAAATCCATCCTATGGCATTAATTACTTTTATCGTCTTACAATTGCGACACCACAAGGTTTTACATTGCTGTATCTGTTGAACACATCACCAAACGAATACTCATCACCGTTCACCCATAATTTGGCAACAGTCACACCTGACTTAGATCTCTCATATCCGCAACATACAACAATTCCGTTCAAAACGTCAATATCAGTGACCAATGACTGAGATGAACTTGACGACAAATCATACTCTTTTAGATCGTTAACACGATTTTCCTTATTATTCTTCTGAGACGCAGTCCAATATTTAGCATGATAACCGTCATTTCCACCGATGTAGTATGTACCATTCTCATACTTAATACATGTAAGTGACGATGCTGGGCCCTCGAATGTCAGATTGTTGTTGGAACGGTTGATCCAGACTTTAGGCAAATAACCTGTTCCGGAATTTCTCTCGCGTCCCACGCACCACCAGTTTACACCGTCTGAGACAACATCATTCGCTATTGCAGGATAATCACCATCATCATTCTTTGCGTCATTATCCTGAGGCAATTTGTTATATGACTGTCCGTCAATCCAAATTCGAGGTTCCTCGACATCCCATTTGGCAGTGTTGTTGCCATATCCAGCGACATAGCACTTACCATCACATAGGCTGATCTTGTTAGCTCTCGAGCCATTCTTTAGGACAATAGGAGTGGTGCCTCGCCACATCTTTGCTGTCTCAACATATCCCTCCTTCTGGAATCCACATGTGTAGACAGTGCCATCCCTGTCGACCGCAATACCTGTGGCAACACGACCCTCAGGCAACTCTACCTCCACATCGTCCTTCCAGTATAGCGGATCAGACCCAAAACAGCCAGCCGCATACACAACCTTGTCTTCTGTCACACAAAGATCAAACACCTCCACTCCTTCATCTCTTCCTGGAGACAATTTACGTATGGAGGCAGATCCTGTTTGCTCATTCGACCATATTCCAGAACACATTATATTCTTGGCCGACGCAGAAGGAATACTGTCATATGTGAACGCCATATAGACAGAATATTCATCATCGCTAAACGGTGGTGTAAAAACAGAACCTTTCTTGGGTTCATCATCTTTACACGCCGTCAATGCAACGGCGCATAAAGCGATATATGAAAATCCTGCGATAATGCGCATAACTCAAATAGTTGTTTAATTAATTCAACATTGGCACGATAACCATATCCTGGAAGATAAACATAGCTGCACCGGCCAAATAACCTAGCAAAGCGATCAATGAGACCTCCTTCAAATACCATCCGAAGCTTACTTTCTCAAGTCCCATAACCACAACACCAGCAGCTGAACCTACGATAAGGATACTTCCACCGACTCCAGCACAGTAAGCCAAGAACAACCAGAATGCACCGTCAACAGCAAAATAAGCATTTGCTGGATCAACAGCGTACATCTTCATAGCACCTGCTACAAGCGGAACGTTATCCACGATTGAAGAAAGCACACCGATAATGATATTGATAACATAAATATTTCCAATAGCGTCGTCAAGAGCCTTACTCAAATCCTGAAGGATACCTGCGAATGAAAGAGCATTTACAGCCATCAAGATACCCAAGAAGAATAGGATTGTTGTCATATCGATTCTCTTAACAACCTTCTGGATACGAGCCTTTTTCTCCTCCTTGATTGAATCTCCCTTTTCATGATACATAAGTTCTGTGTAAACCCACAAGATACCAAGACCTAGAGCCACACCAATGTATGGAGGCAAATGTGTGATAGCTTTGAAGATAGGAACAAATACCAAAGCACCGATTCCTAAATAGAAAATGATATTACGCTCACGGTTTGTAACCATCTCAGCGGCAGTTGGCTCGTGATGTGCTGATTCATCAACGCTCACAACATCTTCCAATGTACCGCTTAGCTTTCGTGACATGATAAACATTGGCAACAAAGCAGCAACAATAGAAGGCAAGATTAGCTCAGGAATCAAATGCTCCGTTGTAACATTACCCTTCACCCAAAGCATGATAGTAGTAACGTCTCCGATAGGAGAGAAAGCTCCACCTGCGTTAGCAGCAAGAATCACAACAGCAGCGTAGTACCAGCGCTCTTTCTGATCCTGGATTAACTTTCTAAGCAACATTACAATAACGATTGTAGTAGTTAGATTATCAAGCACTGCCGACATAAAGAATGTGATACCTGTTAGGATATATAGCAGTGTTCTCTTATTTCTTGTTGTAATTCGTCTTGTGATGATGCTGAATCCTCCGTGTACGTCAATCAACTCCACGATTGTCATCGCACCCATTAGGAAGAACAAAATTTCAGCAACTTCACCTACGCCCTCGATAAGCTCATGGTGAGTAACATATTCAGTCGTTTTCTGAATAGCGGCATGATTTGGATCCAACGGTGATGTATATAGTTCCGGTGCATAGAAAATATAAATTGTCCAAAGAACGGAACACATAATCAAAGCCGTTGCCGCTTTGTTGACGTGAATCTGATGCTCTGTCGCAATAGCTATATAGCCAAGAACAAACAGAATAATCATTAGTAAGTACATAAGACCTCCTTGAATTTTTTTATTATTTTTTTCGTTATTTTCAAAACTCTTTTGCAAACATACAAATTTTTAATCAAAAAGTTAATAAATCCTAAAAATAATTGTATCTTTGAGCATTTGAATGGTCAAGAAACATTTATGTAAGTTTGTATGAGCAAAAAAGCGACAGGGATTATATTAGGACTTTGTGTGGCGGCAGGTGCCAACGCACAATACGCGCGTAACCAAGTTGAGCTTCAGGTCAACGGTGGAATGCACGCTCTTTGGTACGATGCTTATTCTTCAGCATTAACCCACCAATCGAACCTTGGTGGAGGTACATCACTTAATTATCGCCACTTTTTTAACGACAATTTGGGAATCGGCACTGGATTTGGAGTCTCTTTCTTCAACAGTTACGGCAAAATCAGTTCATACGACGAAAAAATAACAAAAGCCAACGATAACATACTTGCCACTCATTTCCAAAGCTGGGAGGAAAAACAGAAATACGCCCAACTTGAAATTCCTTTCGGCGCATACTATCGCAACAACATAACTTACAGTGTAGATTTCTTGGCTGGCTTCGGTGTGAAACTTGGTCTTCCTGTCCGTCACACATTTGAAGTCACAGAAGGTAGCCTGTCTCGTTCTGAATATTCTCAGGAATCAGGCAAAACCACTGAACTTGACACAGATTATTCGCTTCTTGATTTCGAGGGCGACTTCAATACAAAAAAGACTACTTGCTCATTCTTCCTTGATTTCGGTTTGACTAAATGGTTCTCATCTAAATTTGGACTTTACGGTGGTTTGTATGTGAACTACGGCTTCACTGATATCGTCGACTCTAAATCTGACCAGAAATTGTTCTCGGAGAATGGTGTTTACACTAATATACTTGAATGCGACCAGGTGACTAAAGTCGGAAGCATTGCAGTCGGATTCAAAATGGCTGCCACTCTTCCTACCGACCGTGTGAAGAAGAAACATGAGATGCCGGAGAACAAGGAGATTCCTCTTCAGGAACCAATGATCGCCCCAGAGGTTAAGGAGGCGTTGTTGGCTCGCGACAGCATCCATCACTTGCCAGACTCTTTGATCTATATCCGCTACTCTAAGGAAGAGGTCGCTAAGGTTAAGCGATTGATCTCCGAACTTGGAGTTATCGAGGATGTAACTGAGGAAAAGAAAGTGAAGTATAGAAATACTATCACAGCATACGATACTTTGACTTCATTCGAGAAACTTGACATCACTTGGAATGAGCGTCGTCACCTTAAGTTCGCAGAATACGCTCTTAACGCAGAAGAGGCAATCAAGATGTTAAGCGAGGAGATGAGCACAATGTTCTCATTCCCATTCAACGAGAGTGGTTTCACATCAACAGAAGATATGGAGGTGGCATTCGAGGATATGAAGGTTCTTCTTCGTTTGCAGCCTAACAAGGGTCTTTTGATCAAGGGTCATGCAGACAAGATGGAGATGGATTACAATGACGCTATAGGTATTGAGCGTGCATTCTTCATCCGTGACATCCTTAAGGATAAGGGTACTGCAGCCGACCAACTTGATGTAAAGGATATGAAAGATAAGGAACCAGTCGACATGAGTGGCACTGACGAAGGCAAAGCAAAGAACCGTCGCGTGACATTCTCAATTTACGAGGAGCAGTAAAAATAAATACATCTATAAATCTGTGTCAGAAGGCGGCGTCTTCTGACACACATTTTAAATATAATGAAAGAGAAACTTAAGGATTTGAAAAACAAACTGGCGTATTATTTTGTACGTGGAGCAATAGCATCGTTTAGTCTGCTCCCCTTCAGTGTGTTGTATTTCATCTCCGACATCCTTTATTATATAGTAAGATATGTGGCACGATACCGCAGAAAGGTAGTGGTAGAAAATCTTGCCAATTCATTTCCTGAAAAGAGCGACGACGAGAGAAAAGTCATCGAAAAACAATTCTATCACCACTTCTGCGATATGCTTATGGAATGGGTGAAAACCTACAGAATGAGCTACGAGGATATCCTCAAGCATGTGGAGTTTGAAAATCGCGACGCAATGGCTAATCTGATCAAGGAAGGCAGAAACATGATGTTCGCATCCTCACACAAGGGAAACTGGGAATGGATGCCAGCTCTCTACTGGCAACTCGACTGTCCTAACCTTGTGGGCGTGGAGGTAAACCGACCTGCCAAGAATCCATATATAAATGCTTTTCTAAAAAGTATCCGCAACCGTCTTGGTATGGAATTGGTAGACAAGAACGATATTATCCGTCCTCTTATCAAATATAGAAAAGGTGACAAAACATTTGGTCTTGGCCTTCTTGCCGACCAAACACCAAGCGTAAAGAATATCGACTACTGGACAGAATTCCTTCATCAGGACACTCCTTTCCTTTCTGGCCCAGAAAGAATGGCGAAAATGTTCAAGTCAGCTTACGTATACGCCGACGTGGTTCGCATCAAACGCGGATATTATAAATACCGTCTGACTGTCCTCTCTGTCAACGTGGCAGAAGAGGAGGAATACGCAGCAACAGAGAAATATGCCCGTCTGCTTGAAAAGAGTATACAGGAATATCCTTCTGATTGGTTGTGGACTCACCGTAGATGGAAACACAAAAGAGAAAATGCTAAATGCTAAATGCTAAATACATATTAATAATATAAATAAAAAATGACTTAGTAACGGTCAAAAAAAACAGATTATGGCAATCGAGATTAACAAAGAGATGCAATTGGCTAAGAAGCTGATTGAGACAACCAATGAAAATGTTTTCCTAACAGGTAATGCCGGCACTGGCAAAACTACCTTTCTTAATCTGCTAAGGACGCAGACTGCCAAACGTATGGTTGTGCTTGCCCCTACAGGTGTGGCTGCAATCAACGCAAAAGGGCAGACGATCCATTCGTTTTTTCAGCTCCCGTTCACTCCTTTCCTGCCTGAGTATGCGAAAGAGTCTGGACAGATAAAAAAGGAGAAGATCAACATATTCCGCACTATCGACTTGCTTGTTATCGACGAGATCAGTATGGTACGAGCCGACTTGCTTGACGCTATCGACGATAGATTGAGAGAATACCGCAGGCAGAAATACGCTCCGTTTGGCGGCGTGCAATGTCTTTTCATCGGAGATTTGCAACAGTTGCCTCCTGTAGTCAGAGACGAAGAGTGGGCTATCATGCAAAAGCATTACGCCACTCCTTTCTTCTTCAGCAGCAAGGCATTGCAACAGTCGTCGTACGTCACTATCGAATTAAAGAAGATTTACCGTCAAGCTGACGAGAAATTCATCGGTATATTGAACGAGGTGCGCAACAACCATCTCTCTATGGAGTCGCTCAACGAGTTGAACAAACACTACTTGCCTGAATATGAGCCTAAAGAGGGGGAGATATTTCTTACTACGCACAACAGAATAGCTGACGCTTTCAACGAGAAGAAACTGAATGAGTTGGCAGAAACCTCTAATATCTACGATGCTATAATAAAAGACAAATTCCCAGAGGCAATGTATCCCGTGGAGCCATCGCTTGAGCTAAAGATTGGTGCTCAGGTAATGTTTACCCGCAACAACAGGGAAGCGAACTACTATAATGGCAAAATCGGTATAATTACAGATCTTTCCGAGCATAAAATCACTGTAAAATGCAAGGAAGATCTGAATCCTATTGTGGCTGAACGTGAGACGTGGGAAAACACAGAAACTCGTATCGATAAGGATACGAAAGAACAATACGAGGATGTGGTAGGCTCTTTCTCACAGTTTCCACTCCGTCTTGCCTGGGCAATTACAATCCATAAGAGTCAAGGTCTAACTTTCGACAGAGCCATTATCGACGCAATGTCGTCCTTCTCTCACGGACAGGTGTATGTAGCATTGAGCCGATGCAAAAGTCTCGATGGAATGGTGCTAAAATCACCGATCAAGTTGGAATCAATCATCACCGATCTCAATGTCACCCGTTATATGCAGTATGAAGGTGAACGTGCAGCCAATATTGAAGAGGTCATGCCTCAGCTCCAAAAGCGTTATATGGTCGTCCTTCTCAACGAGATGTTCGACTTCACCGAGATGCATAAGGTCTTTGAGAGAGTTTTCAGTATGGCTCAGACTGGCAATCCATTGAACAAACTGATGCCAAAACTCTGCGATTTGGTGAGTTCGGAATTTTATTCAATGACTTCAGATTTAATCGACGTCGCCAACAAGTTCAGAAATCAATATACAGGATTAGTCGACGCGGCGACCGATATCTTCACAGATGAATTTCTACAAAAAAGAATCAAAGCAGCTGTGGGTTATTTCCTTGACAAGCTTGCTGATATAGACATCGACATCTACAACGAAGATATTGAGATCGACAACCAATCAGTGCAAGACGCATACAACTCACATACTGCTGAATTCGTAAAGCTTGTTCGCATCAAGACTGCATTGCTTTCCGCCTTTAAAGAGCAGCCATTCTCCACTACCGCCTTCCTTGAGGCACGTGCCAAAGCCACTTTGGATATTGAGATGGGTAAACTTGAACGTGCTAAAGCAGATATGACTGTAGCTGGCGTCGATCCAGTGCTTCAATACCGTCTGATAGAATGGAGATCAGCTAAAGCCGACGGTGGTCCGCTTGCCTACGTGATGAGCATGAAGACTCTGCAGGAGATTGCCGCACGTCTGCCTAAGAGCACCGATGACATGAAGACGATTCCTGGTCTTGGAAGCAAAAGAATCTCCAAATATGGCGATGAAATCGTCAATATTGTACGCAAATTCATCGCAGACAAGAGAGACGACAAGTTGACAGACGAGGAAAAAGAGTTGATGGCTAAAGCATCGTCGAAGAAATCCAAATCATCAAGCTCTCCAAAATCGTCTGAGAATGACACTTACCACAAAACACTAAATCTTTTCAAAGAAGGCAAGACCCCACAAGAGATTGCTGAGGAAAGATCTCTTACACTCAACACCATTGAGAACCACCTGACAAAGTTGGTTTACAACGGCGAAATCAAAGCAGAAGATGTTCTCAAGACATCTCATCTCAATATGATTGACAAAGTGTTGCAGAAAAAGACCGATATCTCTATTGAGGAGTTGCGTAAAGAGGTTGACGTAAGAGTCTCAATGCCTATCGTCGACATATACTACTACTGGAAAAGCAAAGAGAAAGATAAAAGTTTCGGCAACAGAATGTCGGCAAACGAACGAAAAAATACAGCCAAGACACTCTATTCCGACAACATGTCACTTTTCGATATCGCAACACGTTTGAAAGAACCGCCTGCAGTTGTTGCCGACGACATCGCTCAGTTCGTGGAGAAAGGGATGATTAAAGAAGAAGATGTCTTGAAAGAGAGTGAGTACAAAAAAATGAAGAAGATTTTTGAAAAACTTCCGGAAGAGAACCAGTTTGTCCGCATGACAGAATCTGTGCCTCTATCCTACTCTCGTGAAAAGGTCAAGATTGCTTGGAAGAAATTCCAAGAAGAAGAATAATCAGTAGAGACGGGGCATGTCCCCGTCTTTACATTATTTAGATTTTAGCATTTCATCCAGCATTTTCATCGTCTCATCAGTATTTGCGATCACGATGCTATCCCATCCATATTTGATTGCCATATTCACATTATCCTGGCTATCGTCGAAAAAGATGATATCCTTACCACTGAATCCAAATTTATCTTTAATACTCTGCCCCACTGCCTCAAAAATTCGTGCTTCAGGCTTTTTCATGTGAAGCTCATGAGAAAGGTAAAGGGCTTCAAAATAATCATGGATATCACGTCCCGCAACCTGACGGAAATGATTCTCCATAACATTGTCAATATGCGGTTGGTTGACGTTGCTGAGCATACACACCGTCTTGCCATATTCGTGACGAAGGCGATAAATCATATTTAGCAAGTCGACGGGAGTCTCACCAATCATCGAATTCCACGCGTCGACAATATCCTTTCCTGAAATCTGTTTGCTCGACAAAGCAGCCAATTCATCGCAGAATTTCTCCACAGAAACCAAGCCATACTCCAAAGCTCCGAAAGGTCCATCCTGCGAACAGTTTCCAATCATCGCAGCCGCATCCTCTATTCCGAGTTTACGGAAATTCTCTATACACTCCTTGCGATAAAGGCTCACAAGCACCATTCCGAGGTCGAAAACAAAGACCTTATGATCTGATATATTCATATTTTTGTAATGTGAAACGTGGACAATGTCACGTCTTAAATAAAGAGTCTCTTTTATTCTGCAAATTTATAATTATCCCCACATTTTCGCAAATCGACAATTTTGATTACTTTTGTGAAAAATTTCGTAAAAAACTAAAAAGATTATATAAAAATGGCACTTCAATGCGGTATTGTCGGCTTGCCAAACGTAGGCAAATCGACACTTTTCAACTGCTTGTCGAACGCAAAGGCGCAGGCAGCAAACTTTCCATTCTGTACTATCGAACCTAACGTCGGCGTCATTACTGTGCCAGATGATCGTTTGGTGACTTTGGAAAACCTTGTTCACCCACAGCGTGTAGTCCCTACAACTGTTGAGATCGTAGATATCGCCGGATTGGTAAAGGGAGCAAGCAAGGGAGAAGGACTTGGAAACAAGTTTTTGGCAAACATCCGTGAGACAGACGCCATTCTACACGTATTGCGTTGCTTCGACAATGAGAATGTGACTCACGTCGACGGAAGTGTGAATCCGGTGCGTGATAAGGAGATTATCGACACAGAGCTACAGCTAAAGGACCTTGAGACAGTAGAGAGCCGTTTGACAAAGCTTAAGAAGCAGGCTCAGACAGGTGGCGACAAGGTAGCAAAGGCAACATGTGATGTGCTTGAGAAATATAGAGCCACATTGCTTGAGGGAAAATCAGCAAGAGCAACAGAGCTTACTAAAGAGGAGAAGGAGTTGGTAAAAGACCTTTATCTTCTAACAACAAAGCCAGTCATGTATGTCTGCAATGTCGACGAGGCAAGTGCAGTGACAGGAAATAAGTATACAGAGGCTGTTAAGGAGGCTATCAAAGAAGAGAACGCAGAGATGCTTATCGTAGCAGCAGCAACAGAGGCAGACATCAACGAGCTTGAGACATTCGAGGAGAGACAAGAGTTCCTTGAGGCAGCAGGATTGAAAGAGTCTGGTGTTGTACGTTTGATCAAGTCGGCATACAAGCTTTTGGATCTACAGACATACTTCACAGCCGGAGTACAGGAGGTAAGAGCATGGACATTCATCCGTGGATCTAAGGCTCCACAGTGTGCCGGAATCATCCACTCAGACTTCGAGAAAGGATTCATCCGTGCTGAGGTTATCAAGTACGATGATTTCGTTACTCTTGGAAGCGAGGCTGCATGTCGTGAGGCAGGTAAGATTTCCATCGAAGGAAAAGATTACGTTTGCCAGGACGGTGATTTGATGCACTTTAGATTCAACGTATAATAACGAATAATCAAGTAGAGACGTGGCGTGCCACGTCTCTCTAACAAAATACACGTCTGTACAGCAAAATAAAAATTAACAAAAGAAGAGAAAAATTTGGTTTTGAAACAAAAATTCTCTAATTTTGCACTCGATTTCAAAAACTGACTTTCATTAGTCGGTTTCGGGCCTATAGCTCAGTTGGTTAGAGCAACGGACTCATAACCCGTGGGTCACTGGTTCAAGCCCAGTTGGGCCCACCCACGAATCAAAGGAGACGCAAGCAATTGCGTCTCTTTTTTATTTATATTTCGACATTTCTGCTGAAAAAACATGTTTAATACAACAAAGTAAGAAATTAAGTCTTTCAATGTTTAAAAAATGTTAGAAAACGAGGATTTTATAGTTTGATTGCTTGCTATAAGGACAAAAGACTATTATATTTGCAGAAAAGAACAACAAAGGGTATTAACATTTAATGTAATAGGACAATGAAAAGACTTATTATTACTTTATGCACAGCTTTGATGGCGGCTGTTTCATTCGCTGCTGCTGGTATAAAGTTCGATGAAATAGTACACAACTTTGGCACATTTGATGAGTCGAAAGGCAAGGTGACTTGCGAGTTCAAGTTCACTAACACAGGTGATTCGCCATTGGTACTACAGGAAGTAAAGGCTAGTTGTGGCTGCACAACTCCAGAGTGGACTAAGACTCCTGTCGCTCCAGGAAAGACAGGTGTTGTCAAGGCAACTTACAACGCTACAGGTCGTCCAGGTGCATTCAACAAGACAATCACAGTTAAGTCTAACGCTGGCGAGACAAAACTTACTATCAAGGGTGAGGTTTCTAACGGAAAGAAAGCTCCAGCAGGAGAGGACTTATAAGAGTTTGTATATAACGAATTAAACAGAGGGGATTCATGATTGTTCATGAATCCCCTTTTTATTGTCAATTATAAGGATTGTTAAGGGCTGAAAATATTAAAATAGATGTTTACACACTATATAAAACAAATTACGATTACTTTGAATGAATTAGGAATCAAATAGTATCCTACCACATTGAAAGTAAAAGGATAGTAAGCATCCAACTTCGAAAAAATATTATGTTGTTATCTTTGCTCACTTACCCATGAAGAGTTGGAGGGAGATTGGACAATTGAAGGGTTTCATTTTGAGTATCTATTCAAATAAAACAAATAATCATATACGAAAAAAAAAGAATCCCTAAAGTTGAGCAAGAACTTTAGGGATTGTATTACAACTTTACTGGTAAGGATATCATGTGCGCTCAATAAGGGACATCTTATAATTGATGTTCTTCACGCGTTTATACAAAGATTCAATACCCCCATCACCAATCATGACTGTATCTTCATCAATAAACTTTACAGTTATCTTTCTTTCAGCTTCTATTTCACGGGCGCAAATATAAGTAGACTCCATCCACACTAAATTTAATGGTGTATAGGTAAACCCGTCTTTATTAATCTCGCACGAATGTTCCGTTAATTCGTTATATACAAACAATGCAGTATCGGCTTTAAAATCATAGAATTCCATCAACCTATATTTTAACACCGTTTCATTCGAAACAAAATCAGTAGCCTTGACGGTCTCCCTCATTTGGCCATTTTCGTTTCTGAAAATAAACGGAAGATTTTCTTCCGTCTTATCGGAATCAATGCAATATGTGCTGTATCCGAGTGGAAGTATCTCTCCGTCTTTCGTCTTCATGCGGAAACATTCCCCTTCAGAAAAATAGATAGATCTGCAGCCAGCATTCTTGAGATCTGGAGTTAACTCGGTATCAACGCTGTCAACTTCTATCCATAAACCGGATAGATTTTTAATGCTTACCTGCAATTTTTCGTTGCCAGTTCCATTTGAAGGAGTGTCATCATCGTCGTCGTTACAACCTGCAGAAAACAACGCTGCAGATGTCATTAATAACAACATTACTTTTTTTAAGCAATTCTTGTAATCCATTGGTTAAAATACAAATTATATTAATAATAAGCAAATATAAATTATATTTAGAAAACCACAATCGTTTAGTATAATTATTTAATAGTTGAGTAAACATCCAACTAGATAATTTTTTGAAGTTGGGTGTTTACGGCAATATTTGTATATATCTATGTTTCAATTTAATAATAACTTCTAATTATTTACTGATTACGCCCGCCATCACGGCTCTCGGCTATCACGCCGTTCTCTGTCACCGTATAGTAGGTGCCCGAAGGCGTGGTTGTCGTTGCCGTAACCACACCCAGGCGGATGGCTTCGCCTCCACGGTCTTCCCAGGTGATGGCGTGGATAGAGACAATAA
>DCIP01000051.1 GCA_002317115.1 Candidatus Scybalocola fimicaballi | reverse complement strand
TTGCCCTTTTGACAACATTGGTCGGATTGATCGTTGCCATGGTTCTTCAGGTGTTCATGAACTTTATCTTGACTCGTATCGAGGCTCTAACTTCAGAGATGGAGGATGCATCAATCAGCTTGATCGACGCAGTAGTTGCTTACGAGGAGAGAAACAAGAGCTTTGGTTCTTACTCTTCAGCATCAGCTGACACAACAACTCCAACAATCGAGGCATAATCATCTAAGACAATAAAGATATGAATTCAGAAAAGATTTCATCGATTGTCTTGGCAGTTCTTGTAGCTATTGCCGCTGTCGTCTGCGTATTGTTCTGCGTAGGTGGTAGTGAGGAGGCTATCTATAGTGGCGAGGCATTCGACGCTCCTAACTATACAGGAGCAGTATTGAACGTCGTATACGCATTCTTTTTCTTAGCAATAGCAGCAACAGTAATTTCAGCTATCCTTTCATTCTTCATCAAGTTGAAGAACGACAAGAGATCTGCTTACACATCTATCGCGATGATTGTTGCTCTATCTTTGCTATGCGGAATCACATACGCAACTGGTGATGGCACACCACTTAACATGCCAAACTATGACGGTAATGAGAACGTAAGGGGCAGCTTGAAGCTTGCTGACATGTGCTTGAACTCAATCAAGACATTGTTCGTAGTTGCAGTTATTGCAGCTTTGTTCAACGTTACTCTAGCTAAAACTATCAACAAAGTAAAGTAAGTTTGTAAGATGGGAAAAAAGAAAAGATCAGTAGGTGAGCTTAATGCCAGTTCAATGGCGGATATTGCGTTCTTGCTGCTTGTTTTCTTTCTTGTGACAACATCAATGTCGACAGACAAAGGTTTGGCACGTCGTCTTCCCCCACCTGTACCAGCTGACCAGCAAGACGAGCAGGTCGACATGAACAAGCGTAATGTGCTTCAGATTCTTGTCAACAGCAACAACGATTTGATGGTTAACGGTGAGGTGCTTGAGGTTAGCAAACTGAAAGAAAAAGCTAAGGAATTCATTTTGAATCCAGCGAACTCAGAAGAGCTTCCTGAAAAGGAAATGGGCTCATTCGGAAGTTTCGGTAATGTCATGTATACTAAGAAACACGTGATCTCTCTACAGAACGACCGTGGTACTCAGTATCAGGCTTACATCGAGGTACAGAATGCCCTTGTAGCTGCTTACGACGAAATCCGTGATGATTTCTCAATGCAGAAGAGAGGCAAGAAGTTCGTCGACCTAACTGAAGATGAGCAGAAAGAAGTTCAAAAGATTTATCCTCAGAAGATTTCTGAGGCAGAACCAAAAAACTATGGAGGTAACTAATTATGGCAAAATTTAGAAAAGACGGAGGTCGTGCACTGCCAGGACTTAGTACATCTTCATTGCCCGATATCGTATTTATGTTGTTGTTCTTCTTTATGACTGCCACTTCAATGAAGGAGGTAACTTATAAAGTTAACATCAACCTTCCAAACGCAACTCAGCTTACTAAGCTTGAGAAGAAGAGTTTGGTTAAGTACGTTTACATTGGTCAGCCTAAGAAAGAATGGGTTAAATATGTGGGTACTGAGTCTTGCATCCAGTTGGACGATGAGTTCGTAAAGGACGCAGACAAAGTGCAGACTTACATTATCGATAAGCGTGCTGCTATGAACGAAGAGGACCAGGGTCAAATGGTCGTTTCGATGAAGGTCGATAAGGATACTAAGATGGGTATCGTTACTGACGTTAAGCAGGCTCTACGTAATGCTAATGCACTTAAGATTAACTACACTGCTCTAGGCAAGTAATTAATCATTCAATAACAAAGAGCGTGATCCGTAAGGCTCACGCTCTTTTTTTACGTTAACGTTTACGATAACGCTAATAAGGTCAACGTTAACGTCAACGTCAAGGTTTTAAACTATGGAAATCAACACTCAATATATCGACAAATACGAAGAGGCGCTTCACTCTCAACTATACCAGTTTCTTCAGAGCAAAAAGGAAGTAGACGCAATGGAACCCGACACAACCGATTTCGAAAGCGTCTGGCAAAAGGTATGTACATCTTATATTCCCGACGGTGTTCGCGAATTCGAAGGCTACTCCACAGTCTCTGTAGGCTGGATGATGTACGTGGGAATGGCGTTGGCTAAACAATGGGACCAGGATTGGGATAAATGTAAGAGCCAGGCTGACATGTACACTGCCCTACGCGATGTCCGAGGCTACGACTGTATGGACGAGTATATCAGCGAAGAGGTGTTGAAATTGAAACCCAACGAAAGCAAGGATTTGGCTAAACTTATCGGAGACTGTGCCCAGATGGGAGTCCACGCTTTGCAACGTGAGATGTTTGAGCCAGGCAGTCCCTTAGCCTTCCACGCTTACGTCCGCACTCTTCACCAGATGTATTTGATGGGAATCGCAGTGCAGCTGCTAAGAATGGGATACAAAATGACGAAGATCAGTTGATATCAATCACCGCAAAAAGCAAACCAATATGAGAAAAATAATTTATTTCGTAATATTCATTCTTATCAATTCATTTTACATACAAGCGAAATCTGGTTATCCTGAAAAAAAACTTGGTCCTATGGGAATGTATAAAAGAGAAATGTATAAAAGATATGAATTAGCACCACTCATTGAAGTTGAGGCCAACAGCGATTCCAATGATTTTGACAATGTCATAGCAAAACACATAAAAGAAACCGTAAAATATAATCAAGTTGCCTTAGAATGTGGAATACAAGGGAAAGTGGTTGTAACATTTACTATCACAAAAGAGGGAAAAGTGACAAATGAAAAAGTCATACGTGAAGTTCACGATCGGCTAACTAAAGAGGTTCTTATTGCGGTTAAAGAATTAGACGAATGGTTGCCAACCCAAAACTTTAGCATCAAAGAAGATAGAGAATTTACAATTTCAACATTGTTCACATACAAAGAAGTCATAATAGACAAAAACGGCGTAAATCTCGTAGTTGATAAAAGAGCTCAAGTATCAATTGATGATTTACACAAGAAGCTTAAATATCCAAAGAAAGCGAAGAAAGAAAAAATTGAGGGTATCAGCTTAGTGGAATTTGTAGTCGAGGAAGATGGTTCTATTGGTGAAGCAACTATAGTGAAAGGCTACTCTCTTAGCCCCGAACTCGATCAAGAAGCAATCCGTTTGGTGAAAGAGTCAAAAGGATGGACACCAGCAGAATACCAAGGCAAAAATGTTAGAAGTTACGAACAAATGTATATTTTGTTTGAACTAAAAAAAACGAAACGTAAATAGTAATATTTACTGTATCCTATAAACATAACACATTCTTGAAAGACATACTACTATGGGAAAATTACAACAATTTACAAAGACGCATAATCTCGCGTCTCTACGACAACTTGCAATAACCGTCTCTGCTCTATTCTCTATATCAACGTCAGCCCAAGGCATTGAGGATATGATGAAACCGGAGAAATGGCATGGCGACGGGAATGCTCCCGTCTACTTCGGGAATAAGATTCATTTCAACGAAGGCCAGCCAGTCAAACAGGAGATGGATTTATCTGTGGGCGGAAGCGGAATCTATGATATCGCCGTCGTCTGCAACACCAATTCCGTCGCATCCAAATGCAAAATCTATGCTAAAGGAACCGACTATACCGTATGCTCCGCCGAAGTGCCGCTTGCAAGAAACCAGCAAGAGGTGAAAGTTTATCTTCGTGGTGTCGGCACAACTGATGGAAAAATCACTATCGGAATTGAGAGCGACGGAATGCACAGCATCGAAATCGGAAAGACTGAGGTCAAGAAGACCGACAAACCATATAAATTTCTTCAGGGCGGCGACATCACTATGCTCCACTACACTCTCGACCGTGGAGGCAACTATTTCGACGTCGACGGGAAGATGCTTTACAATCAGAATGACACACGCGAAGAGAAAGCCCAAGCCGTGCTCGATTATATGAGCCGACGCGGATTTAATTTCGTCAGAATACGTAATTCCAACAATCCCGGTCCACAATCCACAGATGCATCCGGGGAATACTGTTTTTTAGAAGGCTATCAGGACACAGAAGACTGTCTGCGACTTGCTCGTGAGGCTCACAAGGCAGGAATGGAAATCCAATACACCTTCAATCTCTCCGATTATTGGAGCAACGGCGAATGCCAACGTATTCCGAGAGACTGGGAGGAGAAGATCAAGAATATATGGTCGTTCGACGAGAAAGTCAACACGCTTGTCAATCTCGTGGGCGATTATGTGAAGACGGTGATGCAGGAGATGGCCGACGAGGGAATCTATCCAGCCTACGTGTCGGTGGGCAACGAAACCAACGCGGGATTCCTATTTCCGTATGCCTACTCGTATGACGTGCCAGCCAACGAAGCCAAAGCAGAGATGCCGACTGGAGAGAAGCATCCGGAGAACATCGCCAAGATCATAAACGCAGCCTACAACTCCATCAAGGCAGTTTCGCCCAACAGCAAAGTGGTGGTGCATTTAGCCGACGCCACATCCGACGTCGACAAATGGGGATCACCGTCGACATACAAATGGTATTTCGACCTCATCACAAAAGCCGGAGCCAAATTCGACGTGATTGGAGCGTCGTACTATCCATCTTGGAGCGAAACCACAGCCGAATCCTTCGCCAAGTCGTGCCAGATGCTATTCAGCTATTATGGCAAAGACGTGTTGATCATGGAGAGCGGGTATAATTTCACTCCGAAGAGAAAAGACGGCTACGACGGCCAGCTCAGCAATAATGCCCCAGCCTACAGCAACGTCTACAAATTCAGCCAAGAGGGACAGAAAGGCTTCATAGCAGAGTTGATCAACACAGCCAAGGGAGTCGGCTACGAAGACAAAGGCAGCAACGAGATTGTCGGCAGTCTCTACTGGGATCCGATGATGATCCACGTCGAAGACCAATGGGGCAACAACATGACAGGCTGGGCCCATTTCACCAATAATCTCAAAGCCGACGTGAATGTCGTGGAGAACACCACCCTATTCGATTTCGACGGCAAAGCGGTGGAAGCATGGCAAGCCTACGAAGGCAACCAGTATTCCGAATATAAAGAAGACGAGGAGACCCACGTCGAAATGCATGAAAGCGATCCAGAGCGACGTCGCACCGATATTCGCTACGACATATTGGGAAGACGCTGCAACCACGACAAAGGCATTTATATAGAGAATGGAGAGAAGGTTTCAGTGCCTAGGTAGGGGCAGTGCCTTGTGCCTGCCCATATAGTTTCAGGTTTGGAATGTACTATGAACCTAAGCATGGGATACCCCACTAACGTCGGCTCGTACCGACAATTATGAATTACGAATTATGAATTACGAATTATGAATCGATCGTACCTATAATTAGGGATTTTTTGATAGATTTTTTTGCATTTTTTATAATGAAAATCTATCTTTGCTACAAAATTTATGCGTCTTCTATCGGGAGACGTTGAGATTAGATACAACAAATTATTTTATAACATTATGGTATATTCACACGAAGTAGAAAACATGTGTTGTGTTGCCAAGGGACCTAACCACGGTCCAGCTCCAATTCCTGAAGAGGGAAAGTGGATCCAGGCAAAGGAGATCAAGGATATCTCAGGTCTTACACATGGTATTGGTTGGTGTGCTCCACAGCAGGGTGCATGTAAGCTAACACTAAACGTAAAGGAAGGCGTTATCGAGGAGTGTCTAGTAGAGACAATCGGATGTTCAGGTATGACTCACTCAGCTGCTATGGCTTCTGAGATCCTTCCTGGAAAGACAATCCTAGAGGCACTTAACACTGACCTTGTATGTGATGCTATCAACACTGCAATGCGTGAGCTATTCCTTCAGATCGTATACGGTCGTACACAGTCTGCATTCTCAGAGGGTGGTTTGATGATCGGAGCTGGTCTTGAGGATCTTGGTAAGGGTCTTGTTTCTCAGATGGGTACACTTTACGGAACAAAGGTTAAGGGTACACGTTACCTACAGTTGACTGAGGGTTACATCACAAAGATGTTCTTGGATAAGGACAGCCAGGTATGTGGTTACGAGTTCGTACACATGGGCAAGATGATGGAGGCCATCAAGAAAGGTATGGATGCTAATGAGGCAGTTAAGAAGTTCACTGGTACTTACGGTCGTACAAAGGCTGAGGACGGTGCAGTTAAATCTATTGACCCACGTAAAGAGTAATTAGGTATGATTAGAGAGGTAAAATTTGAGAGCCAGGATCGTCGTATCAAGCAGATTCTTGCAACTCTAGAGAAGCACGGAATCAAGAGCATTGAAGAGGCTAACGAGATTTGCGACAAGGCAGGTCTTGATCCATATAAGACATGTGAGGAGACTCAGATGATCTGTTTCGAGAACGCAAAGTGGGCTTACGTAGTAGGTACTGCTATCGCTCTTAAGGAGAAGGCAAAGAACGCAGTAGAGGCTGCTAACTATATCGGTGAGGGTCTTCAGTCATTCTGTATCCCTGGATCAGTTGCTGACGATCGTAAGGTAGGTATCGGTCACGGTGAGCTAGCTGCACGTCTTCTTCACCCAGATACAAAGTGTTTCGCTTTCTTGGCAGGTCACGAGTCATTCGCTGCTGCTGAGGGTGCTATCAAGATTGCACAGATGGCAAACAAGTCGAGACCAGCTGACAAGCCACTTCGTTGTATCCTTAACGGTCTAGGTAAGGACGCAGCTATGATCATCAGCCGTATCAATGGATTTACATACGTAAAGACTCAGTTCGACTACTTCACAGGAGAGCTTAAGGAGGTTAGCCGTACAGCTTACTCTAACGGTCCTCGTGCTGCAGTTAACTGCTACGGAGCTGACGATGTACGTGAGGGTGTTGCTATCTTCTGGAAAGAGGATGTTGATGTATCAATCACAGGTAACTCTACAAACCCTACACGTTTCCAGCACCCAGTAGCTGGTACATACAAGAAGGAGCGTATCCGCGCTGGTAAGGCATACTTCTCAGTAGCATCAGGTGG
>DCIP01000083.1:3713-10824 GCA_002317115.1 Candidatus Scybalocola fimicaballi | reverse complement strand
TCCTTAGAATTTGCAGATTAAAAATAAAGCAGTACTTTTGTAATCGCAAATGCGGATGTGGCGTAATTGGTAGCCGCGCTAGACTTAGGATCTAGTACTGAGAGGTGTGTGGGTTCGAGTCCCGTCATCCGCACCGGGAGAGAGATCAAGAGAAATCTTGATCTCTTTATTTTGTATTCTTCAAATTGAAGAACCGTAGGATCAAACTCTGCCTATTCGATTGTTCATTTAATTATTTCCAAAGAGGCTCCATCTCCCACCCTATAGGAAACCCTAGTGCTTTAAGATCCACTTCAGGAAATTCAATAAAAAGCCAACGCAACTTAGCATGCATATCATTTTCTGGAGATATTATGTCAAGAAAATATTTGATAATGCACACCGTAAAATAAATTCGCAATCGATCCGTTGGCAATGTAATCCAAGGTCTAGTAATACGATTTGGTAATGTTGCCATTATGGAATATTTTTTGTTCCATACTCTTGAATGATGGCAACAAGAGTTTCTAGTAACTCCTATAATAGTGAGCCAAGATTCAAACGGATCTATTTGCAACCCGAATGACTGGGAAATACGCTTCTTTATCTTCTTATTTTTAATATTGCTATATATATTAGTAATCACTCCAAACGGAAGGATTTCCGATAAAATCCATGCTGGCGGATAAGAATCACTATATGTTTCTCTAAAATGAATTATGAAATCTTCACGAGTGTGTCTAAGTTCGTTATCAATCAACAACATTGTTTTATCAAAACGATTTTGACTTACGTAATTCTCCATATTCGTCATCCAAAAAGGATCTCCGATAATTGAAGTTGCAGCATCAACAATAGCAGTACGAACTGCTATCTCTATCTTCTCAATTTCATTGAATAAAAGTAAACGGAATTTCTTATCAAACCTATAAAGCATCAAAACTTTTGCAAATGAGGCTCCTTTCTTAAAATGATGTTGGGTTTTGGGTTGATTCAGGAACGGATACATATAAGCAGAAAGACGATAATAACCTATCCGCTCAATATAGCGTTCTGCTTTAACCGGATTTTGGATGGAAAGACCTCTTGAAATCAATAACGATACAAGATCATGAGGTTTTGAAAAACTTTTACGAAACGGTACTGTTGAACTCATAAACAATGAACATAAAAAAAACGACCCGCACATTTGAGCATCAACGAGAGGCTTGGCGGGTTCTTGCGAATGCAATATTACGAACTTTTATTCATTCTTACAATTTTTCCATTTATTTTTTTAATTACCGTTACAAATCACCCAAACAATTCTTCCATTCCTCCTCCATTCTCTCCATTTTAACATATTATAACACTTCCCTATCTTGCACTTCTTTTCTAATTTGTGTAATTTTGCAATAACTGAAATTCACATATACTATGTCAAAAAAGATTTTAATATATCAGGTGTTGCCAAGACTATATGGCAACATGGCTAAGAAGACTAAACTCGACGGTTCTATTGCCGACAACGGATGCGGAAAATTTGCAGATTTCACAGAAGAGCGTTTGGCTGAGATTAAAAACTCAGGCTTCACTCATATTTGGTACACTGGTGTGATCGAGCACGCCACTAAAACTGATTATTCGGCAAACAAAATCGTTGCGGACCACCCTGCTGTGGTAAAAGGTCGCGCTGGTAGCCCTTACGCTGTCAAGGATTATTACGACGTCGATCCTGATTTGGCAACAAACGTCGACAAGCGTATGAGCGAGTACGAGGATCTTATCGCACGCACTCGTAAGGCTGGACTTAAGGTGATTATGGATTTCATTCCTAACCACGTTGCCCGCAGCTACAACTCAGATGCCAAGCCACGTGGAGTGCGCGACCTTGGTGCTGATGATATCACAGATGTCCGTTTCGACCGTGACAATAATTTCTACTACCTTCCAGGCGAGCCTCTTTGTGCTCAGTTCGACATGAAGGGCGAGGCTAAGGAGGAATACGTGGAGTATCCAGCAAAGGTGACTGGCGACGACTACTACGCTAACAACCCTGGCATCTACCAATGGTATGAGACAGTGAAGCTTAACTATGGTCGTGACTACACTAATGGAAACGCACTAAATATCCACCCTATTCCGTCGACTTGGAACAAGATGCGCGACATCCTTTTGTTCTGGGCGAAGAAGAAGGTCGACGGTTTCCGTTGCGACATGGCGGAGATGGTTCCTACCGAGTTCTGGGAGTGGGTAATTCCACAGGTGAAGGAGAAATATCCGTCAATCATTTTCATTGCAGAGACATACAATCCATCTCAATATAGAGACTATATCTTCCGTGGCCATTTCGACTATCTATACGACAAGGTTGGTCTTTACGACACTCTTCGCGCGATCGCAGAGTGTAAGGCAAGCGCTTCAGCCATCACAGGATGCTGGCAGCGTTTGGATGGTTTGGCACCGTCGATGCTGACATTCATGGAGAACCACGACGAGCAGCGTCTTGCGTCGAGCCATGTGCTTGGCGACGCGATTAAAGGCCGTCCTGCCATGTTTGTTGCAGCTACAGTTTCAAATGCTCCGACGATGGTTTATTTCGGCCAAGAGCTTGGCGAGCCAGCTGTTGGAGCCCAGGGATTCAGTGGCGACGACGGAAAGACAACAATCTTCGATTACGCAGTAGTACCGTCGATCCAGAGAAAACTCAACGGCAAGTCGACAAAGGCAGAGAAAGATTTGGAGAATTTCTACAAACGTCTGCTTACAATCTGCCGTGACAA
This sequence comes from Candidatus Scybalocola fimicaballi, assembly GCA_002317115.1. Lineage (GTDB taxonomy): Bacteria > Bacteroidota > Bacteroidia > Bacteroidales > Paludibacteraceae > UBA1723. The sequence continues at coordinate 8,083 of DCIP01000083.1, read as the reverse complement.
CGAGTGTATCTACAACGGAACATTCTACGACGTGATGTATGTCAACTATGAGAACTCCACATTCGACCATCACCGTGAGTATGCATACGTCAGACGCAGCAACGAGAGAGTCTTGATTTTCGTGGCTAATTTCAGCGACGAGAAGAAAGACAACCTCATCAATCTGCCTCAGCACATGTTCGACTACTTCGGTATCGAGCAGGGCAAGGTATCAGCAACAGAGTTGATGTCCGGCAAGAGCGTCAAGATTGAGTTGAGCGCCACTGCCCCATTGAAGGTTTCGGTGCCAGCGCAGAGCGGTGTGATCCTTGAGGTTATGATGCCAAAGAAATAACGTTGACGTTAACGTTAACGTTAACGTTGAAACGAAAACGAAAAACGCTTAATGGTTTGTCATTAAGCTTTTTTCGTCTTTTTCAATAATCATCATTAGTTAACAAGATAAAAATGAAAAAAGCGATTCTGTTTCTATCTTTTCTTATGACTAGCATATTGGCTAATGCAGCAAACCAAACATGGGAGAAACTGAAACCATATATCTTGGAATCAAAAAAATTGTCAACTTTTGATGGATCTATTTTTCTCGCAGATAGTTTCTATATATCTGGTGAGAAACTTGAGATAAACGCCAAAGATACAATTCCATATATTCTGTATGAGAATTTCTTCAATACCTTCAAGTTTCAATCCCAATATTATTCAGAAGACTGTGAAGGTTTTCACTCAATGAGCTCTGGCGATTTGCCAAATGCAGGAAGAGAGGAAACAGACAGATGGTTTGAGCACCCCTATTATGTGCCTCTTGCCTATAGAATCGTCAACAAAGGAATTTATGAGTTTATTCTCTTTTCAGTCACAGAACAAGGAACTATGATTTCTTGCTTATATTTCGATGAATCTGCAGACAAACTTTTGTCAGACGTTCTGCTATTCGCTGGCAATAGCATTGAGTTGGAAGATTGGAAGAATCTGAATGACTACCATAAATTCCAGAATGATTACGATTGTCACACTCAAAAAATAGAAAATGACGTCTTCTATCAGGATTATACAATCGAATGCGAACCATACGATGCTCCTTGTATTGGACATCCTGTTTTTAGGATGGTTAAGTACAATAGTTCTTTGAGAGGATATGAAGTGATATGGATGGATTCTGACACTTATGTCCAGACTTTAGGCGACTCATCTTTGGTACAAAGACCAATGACATTTCGATGTGAGATTAACGATCCTGACGGATATACCAATGTAAGGGAAAAGCCAAACACTTCCTCCAATGTCTTATATAAAATTGTTGATGGAGAACAATTCATAGTATCCAACAGAATGTGTGGAGATTGGTATCGTATCATTAGTTTTGGCAAACGCAACAACGGTTGGATTCATAGATCACGTGTCAACAAAAAGTCAATGGCTCCAGAATTTCTACATAATGAGTATAAGATTAAAGATTACCAAAAGAATGGTGAATATTTCTGGGTGTATGATGTAGATGATTAATATCAACTTTGATGATTGTGCTCATACTTTCCTGCGTATTTAATAATTTCCAAACTTGATTATTGGCAGAAAGTTTTTAATTTTGTAGACGATTATTCTTAAAGTGCATTTTATGGCAGATTTTATCGTATCGGCAAGAAAATACCGTCCGATGACGTTCAACACCGTCGTCGGACAGAAGGGTTTGACTGACACATTGAAAAATGCGATCAAGTCGAATCATTTGGCAAGTGCCTACCTCTTTTCAGGTCCGCGTGGAGTTGGAAAGACGACATGTGCACGTATTTTTGCCAAGACGATAAACTGTATGAACCGCACCGAGGATTTCGAAGCTTGTGGTGAATGCGAAAGCTGTAAGAGTTTTGCGGAGGGCCGTTCGTTCAGCATCCATGAGCTCGACGCCGCTTCCAACAACAAGGTGGATGATATCCGTATGTTGATTGAGAAGGTGATGACTCCACCACAGGTTGGCAGCAAAAGCGTCTACATCATCGACGAGGTCCACATGCTTTCGACTGCCGCTTTCAATGCCTTTTTGAAGACGTTGGAAGAACCGCCTGCGTACGCCATATTCATCCTTGCCACTACAGAGAAGCATAAGATTCTGCCTACAATCCTTAGCCGTTGCCAGGTGTACGATTTCAAGCGTATCACTATCGACGATACTATCGACCATCTTGCCAATGTGGCTAAAAGCGAGGGCATTGAAGCAGAGGACGAAGCGTTGGCAGTAATAGCTAAAAAAGCCGACGGAGGTATGCGTGACGCATTGTCTATTTTCGACCAGGTAGTGTCGTTCTGCGGCAATAAGATCACTTACGACCAGGTACTTAAAAACCTTAATGTACTTGACTACACATACTACTTCAACTTCTTGAATCACTGTAAGAACGGCAACGTCTCAGAGGTGCTCACAATCATCAACGAAGTGATTCTTAACGGTTTCGACGAGGGAATCTTCATGAACGACTATGCTCAGCATCTACGCAACGTCTTGATGGCTCGTGATCCAAAGACAGTGACTCTGCTTGAAGTGAGCAAGCATGCCCAGGATCAATTTGTCGACGCAGCAAGAGAATGTGAGGAGGATTTCCTATACAAGAGTTTGAGAATAGCAGTGGAGTGCGGAATACAATTCCCTACATTCAAAAACAAACGATTGCTTGTTGAGCTTGCAGCAATCCGCATGTGCCAGATAATGGCCGAAAAAAAAAACTCCTAACGGAGCCAGCTAAAGACGACTGGTGGGATGTCGACAGCGAATACCTAAAGTCGTTCCTACAACTGTTTGCCACTAATCAACCTGTCGCAGCGGCTCCTACATCCGTCGCGATGCCACAGCAGCCTCAACGTCAGAACCTACAGACAATCCAGGCTGGACATACCATCACTACCCACTCCATCCGTGGATGCAACGATGAGCAGCAGCAAAATTTCGTCGTCGCAGTCAAAGAGAATAAGGTTGAAAGAGAGGTCACAAAGGCAAGTCTCGAATCAGCACGCATCAATATCTATAACGAGTGGAGAGATCAACAGAGATCACAAGAGGCAGGATTAATCAGTACATTCAAATTCGAGTTGGTCGACATATTCAAGATTCTAATCAAAGTACCTTCAAAAGATGCATATCAGAAGTTGAATGGAAATTTCCGTATCAACCTGCTCAATGCGCTTAAAAATCATTTGTCAAACTCCAAGATCGAGGTGCAATACTCAATCGATGAGAATGTGGCAAAAGAGCAGGTATTGACAAACAAACAGAAGTTTGATGCCCTACTCAAGTCATCACCACTTGTCCAGATGCTGATGAACGAATTGGATTTGGTGTATTCGGAAAACCAATGACAATTCACAATTCGTAATTCATAATTCGTAATTGTCGGTATATTCCAACCAATCATATAATAACCATCGTATAATGTGATGTGCCTGGTCTCTCAAGTATCGGAGTCAATTGGATTTGAAATTTGACTTTGAAATTTGGATTTTACTCAAAAATCAATTAGAAATAGCCAAAATCACTCAAAAAATGTCTGATTTTATGTTAAAAATCACTCAAACTATTGTTTTGAAAAAGTAAGTTTATATTTTTGAGGTACAAAAGATACATAAAAGGATAAGTGATATGGTTAACGTAGAATTGAGGATTTACCCAAAATTCGGTAAAGTCTGGACAAAGCGCATGCCGCTTACAGACGACGGAGTTGTTGAACTACAGAGACTTCAAGCAGACGCCTGCAAAGTGATGGTCTGCCAGTTGATTGGCACCAAAGCAGATGAGGTTAGTTGGGTTGAGGTGAAAAGAATGATGAACGACGAGTAACGAAAACTTGATATTCAAAAAATGAGGCTTAAGTTAGCCTCATTTTTAGTTTAATAAAACAAGCACTATCCAAATAAACAATTTAGAATATGGACATTAGAAAATCAGCATTCGAAATAGCATCTACACTATCCTTAGCAATATCAATGGTTGCATGTAATAGCAACAGTTCATTGGAGCAGCAGTTATCCATTCCACAATGGAAAGATGCTCAAAAGGGAGCCGTAGCATTAACTTTTGACGATTGGACTCCAGGACATCCATCTATTGTTGTGCCAGAATTGCAGAAGAGCAATATGGTTGCGACATTCAATGTGATAACTGGAAACGTTAGCGACTGGGAACCATTGCGTCAAGCAGTTGCTTTAGGCCATGAAGTTGCCAATCACTCTGTAACACATCCACATCCTTACGGAATCTCATTCAATGATGAGATAGAGGCAGCCAAACGAAAGATAGAGACCGAAATTCCTCAGCAAAAGATATTCACCTATGCCTATCCATACGGTGAGATTACAGATTCGTTAAGGCAACACTTGGTAGA
>DCIP01000083.1:0-3630 GCA_002317115.1 Candidatus Scybalocola fimicaballi | reverse complement strand
TTGACTATTTCGACACGAAAGCATATAGCGTGATGACGGAGACCACTTTGGATGATTTCGCAGCTCAGTTGACTAAAGTTGAGCAAGGCGGAGGTATGTTGACATACTTATATCACAGTGTTTACAGCGATTCAGTTAAAGATTTCAGTTACGCATGGGTGAAAGACACAATGTTCCGACAGCAGTTGGACACACTTATGCACTATAATCTATGGGTGGATACCTATGCAAATATCATACGATACCACCGTCAGCATAAAGCAGCCAAAATCGAAACTGTGAAGAGCACATCAAACTCGTATGTTTTTCGTCTAACGACAGATCAACCGTTTGAGAATCCAATTCCAATGACAATTATGTTCACATCTGATTTGAATAAATGCCACATTGAGCATGAGAGTCAAATAAAAGTGATGCAGAATGAAAAGCAACTTCCTGTAAAACGAGTTTCAATCAAGGAAAATGGCGAGCAAAAATTCTTATACGACCAATTTATTTTCGACGCAATACCAAACGCCGGAGATATTGTCGTGGAATTTGTCAATTCCAAATAAGGTTTTGAGTGTAGGATTTTGCAAATAAAGATGACAATGGTATATTTGTATAAGGCTATGGAATTTCAAAGCTAATACTATTATTTTTCTACAATGGCAACTCCGCGAACGTTCATAATAATCAAAGGAGAACCCAAAACTCTTCAAATTGAGAAATTTTCTTTGGGCGATAATAATGTATATAATGTGAAGTACAAATCTTCACCTACTACATTTCATTATCGCTTCAACGACGTTGTATGGCTAAAAAATGCAATATGGCATGACCATTTGCAATGTAAAGTATTTGTAGAAGGGAAAGAGATGAAAAACATAGCAGAGATTCGCTCTTTCAAAGACAACGATCTTACCCATTGGCGTATTACATATAACAACGGATTTGTTAAAGATTACATACATGGTACAGTATATGTAACACAGTCTTGTTTGTCAAATGAAATCGCAAAACAATCATTTGAATACTTAAAACGTGTTGCATTAAGCAATGAACTAGGGAAGGACGAAAAACATGATGGAATATTGTCTTCCCAATATCAAAAAATAGACTTCATAGATGAGTCATTAGCAGTAGCTCCATATCTAGATCCTAAAAAATATAAGGTAAACAAGTATAGCATATCATCCTTAATTTTTCCATTTGGTTGTAATGGAAGCCAAGAAAAGGCTGTAACTGCAGCTTTTGAAAACCAAATAAGTGTAATACAAGGGCCTCCTGGCACAGGAAAGACCCAAACCATTTTAAATATTATTGCCAACATCATTTTGCAAGGCAAGTCGGTCATTGTTGTATCGAACAACAATTCAGCTACTACTAATGTATTAGAGAAGTTACAGAAACATGGTTTAGATTTCATGGTTGCAACTTTAGGAAAGAAGGATAATAAAGAATCTTTCATTGAAAACCAACCTATAGTTCCAGAAGACCTTGTTAATTGGAACGTCGACATCACTGAAAACACAAAAAAGAAAATACAAGTATCAAACTCATTATCACAACTTCGTAAAGTTTTTGTTCTTCAGGAAAAACTAGCAAAATCTAAACAGGAAATAAAAGACATAGAATTAGAATGGGATCATTTCAGACAAGACAATAATATCGGAAATGATTTTCACATCACAAAATCAGGTGTAAAATCAGACAAATATATGTCTCTATGGCTGAAATACAAAGCATTTGCCGAAAAAGACATCATTGCTCAAAAAGGATTTCTTTCAAATCTATATGAACGTATCAAATGGGTCTGGATGAATTTTGTTCGTCAACACAAATTGGGTATAAAGTCTAGTTTTAACCAAAATGATATACAATCGACAATACTAGAATTGCAATCCCTATATTATCTTGTAAAGATAAAAGAACTAAAAGAAGACATAAAAGAGTACGAATCAAAATTAGCTTCATTAGACTCAAAATCATTGAATTCTATACTTGTTTCGAATTCAGTTGGGCTACTAAAAGGATATATCCATGATAAGTTCTATGGAAAAAATAGAACAACATTTGCTGAAATCAATGAGCTGAAGACAAGATCTGAAGAAGTTCTAAATCAATTTCCTATCATTTTAAGCACCACTTTTTCAGCAAAGAATAGTTTATCTGACTCAACTATCTATGATTATCTAATAATGGATGAAGCATCTCAAGTTTCTATCGAAACCGGAGCATTAGCTATGACATGCGCAAGGAACGCTGTAATTGTAGGAGACACACGTCAACTTCCAAACGTTGCGACAGAAGAAGACCAATTAAAATTGGATGCAATATTCAATGAATTTAAGATCGCTAAAGGTTATGACTCTTCCAAATATAGTTTCCTTGAATCTGTTTGTTCTATCATTCCTAATGTGAAACAGACTTTATTACGAGAACACTATCGTTGTCATCCAAAGATCATCAATTTCTGCAATCAGAAGTTTTATGGAGGAAATTTACTCATCATGACAGAAGACAATAATGAAGAGAATGTAATGTCGGCCATAAAAACAGTTCCTGGTAATCATTGTAGAGGTCATTACAATCAAAGAGAAATTGATGTGGTTAAACAAGAAGTGCTTATCAATTTTCCAGAATCCTCAGAAATTGGCATCATTACACCATATAATTCACAAGTTGATGCATTTCACCATCAAATACCTTCTATTGAAACAGCTACTGTACATAAGTTTCAAGGAAGAGAAATGGATACAATTATTATGAGCACCGTAGATGATCAAATCTCTAAATTTAGCGATGACCCTAATCTTCTAAATGTCGCCATCTCACGTGCAAAAAAACAATTCTGTATTGTTCTTTCTGGCAATAAACAAGAATTACATGGAAACATAAGTGAGTTGGTTGATTATATAAGTTACAATAACTTTTCTGTTACAGAAAGCAAAATAAGTTCTATTTTTGATTACTTATACAGCCGATACACAGAACAACGTATTTCTTTAATTGCAAACTCCAAGAATGTTTCCCAATTTGATTCCGAAAACCTAACATACAAACTTTTAATAGATATCATCTCCGAACACTCTGAATTCAGACATTTAGGAGTATTGTGCCATATGCCCATTAGAAACATATTTCGAGATTGGTCATTAATGAATGATGAAGAAAAACGTTACGTTTCACATTATGCTACGCATCTAGATTTCTTGATAATAAATCATGTAAGTAAAAAACCAATTCTTGCAATAGAAACCGATGGGTACAACTATCACAATGAAAAGACAGAGCAGCATTTCAGAGATTCGATGAAGAATCATATACTAGAAATATATGGTTTGCCATTATTACGTTTGTCTACAACTGGTAGTGGAGAATACGAAAAAGTCACAAAAAAACTAAAAACTATATTAGAGTAAATCTCTTCTCCACCTCAAAATTATCGTTGATTTCTTGGCAAAAACACCATTTTAGAGATAATTTCTCCCAAGTTTTGCAGTTTTTCAAAAAAAATTGCATCAAAACTAAAAAAAAGTGCGAAAAAGTTTTGCATGTAACAAAAAAGCACTACCTTTGCAATGTCAAAAGGAGATAACAACGACAACGAAGTTAAAACTTGCGACAAACAACAAATTGGTTCCTTGG
>DCIP01000048.1 GCA_002317115.1 Candidatus Scybalocola fimicaballi | reverse complement strand
TATTTACAGCAGCCATTGCAATGATCGGAGTGACAGCATCTGCTAAGGAAAAAGAAAAAGTGGCGAAGAAAGACACTGCTGAGTTCAAAGTAGGAATGCACTGTCAGGGATGCGTGAACAGAATCACAAACGAGTTGACATACACGACTGGAGTCACAGACCTTAAAGTGACACTCGACGACAAGACAGTCTGGGTGGAGTTCAAGCCTCAAAAGATCAGTGCGGACTCATTGTTCAGCAAACTAAAATCGATGGGTTACACAGTTGAGAAGAAACGATAACGTTGACGATAACGAAAACGAAAACGAAGACGAAGACTTATGGGCAGGAATGAAACCTGCCCAACTTTTTATAATTCCACTCAACCGTTAACAGTACATTTTATCCATAAAATCTACACCATAAGTAATCTGTATATACATTTTTTATTCAAAAAATTGTTAACATTCAAATATTCAATTAATTTTGTAGTGCTAGCGTAAAATATTACACATTATATCTATGATTATAGCTGAGGGAGGCTCAACAAAGTTGGATATTGTTATAGTCGATGAGCAGAATGAGGAGAGACGATACTCTTTACCAGGAATCAACCCATTTTACCAGTCGACAGACGAAATGGTGTCCACTTTGAAAGAGTCGCAGATACGAGGAGAAAGAGAAGATGCTCTAAAGAAAGTTTACTACTACGGAGCAGGATGTGCTTTTGAAGAGCAGTCAAATGCGATTAAGGAGTGTTTCAAACAAGCTTTCCATTCAGAATATGTTGAAGTGGAGAGTGATTTATTGGCAGCAGCTCGTGGACTATTCGGAGACGAGAAAGGCATTGCCGCAATCTTAGGTACAGGTTCAAATTCAGGATATTACGACGGAGAGAAGATCGTCGACAACGTATCATCGTTAGGCTTTATGCTTGGCGACGAAGGAAGTGGCGGCTATCTTGGCAAACGATTGATCAGCGACATACTGAAAGGTTTGACTGACAAAGATTTAGCAGAGGAGTTTTTCCGTGAATACCAGACAAGCAAAGAAGAGATAATGGAGAACGTATATAAGAAACCGTTTCCCAACCGTTATCTTGCAGGCTTCGTGCCATTCATTGCAAAACGAATTGAAAGTGCATACATCAATACACTTGTGATGAACTCATTCCGTGAGTTTTTCAAACGAAACGTCGCTCACTACGACATTTACAACACCAAGCAGATCTCATTTGTTGGCGGCGTCGCACAACAGTTTAAGAGAGAGCTTTCATTAGTAGCGTCGCAATACGGCTATAAGCTAAAGGACGTGCAGAAATCTCCATTGGAGAACCTTATCAACTATCATAAGTCACACAAATAGTTGTATTTTCGTTTGAAATTTTATTTTGTTGATATTTTATGTGGCTATAAATGTTACATAACATATATAAAATTTCTTTAAAGGATTTAATTTTATTAAATTTGTAGGATAATTAGTACTATCTACTATAGAAGGTAATTAATATTAGAAACTTATATGGGCTATCTTAAGTTCGACAATTCGATGTTAGCTGATTTGGGACAATCTTTGCAGAAAGAGGTGATTATTCCAAACAAGCTTGGAGCATACTATAGCACAACCACAGTAGGTTGCAACACGCGCAAATATCATGGCGCGTTTGTGGTGCCGTCTGAAATAGAGGGCAAGCAGAAGTTATTGTTGATTTCATCTATCGACGAGACTTTGTTTCAGAATGGAGCCGAGTATCAGTTGGGCGTACACGAATACACAGCGGGACATTTTTTGCCAAACGGACAGAATTATTTACGTTTGTTCGAATACAACTCTAACTCTGTAACTGTCACATACAGGGCTGGCGGAACACTTATCGAGAAATGTGTAATGCTTTGTGAGAATGAGAACAGACTGATAGTCAGATATAAAATCCTAAGCGGAAACACTTCAATTAAGATAGAGCCTATTCTTGCATTCCGTGACACAGCAGAGCTTTGCGTGGAGAATAAAGCCGTACACAAAGAGTATAAAGCAATCACAAACGGAATCGCATTATCACTATACGACAAATATCCAATGCTCAGCATGCAGATTTCGAAGAAAGGCGAATTTGTTGCGACGGGATATTGGAAAAACAATCTTGAGTATTTCAACGAAAGAGACCGTGGCTATCACGACAGAGAGGATCTTTACGTAGCCGGTCATTTCGTAGTGGAGGCAAAAGAGGGAGAAGAGGTTTTCTTCACTGCCGGACTTAAGGATGCAAAGGTAAAAGATATTGAAAACGCATTCAATTCACAGATTAAAAAAGAATCAGCGGACTCTATGACAGACGTGCTAAAGCAGACTGCTGAGAATATGTTTGTAGAGAAAAACGGAAAATCTTACATGACGGCTGGCTACCCATGGTACAAATGCGTGGCTAGAAACATGGCTATCGCGATTCCAGGATTGATTGCAGCCGGAACATCTCAAAAAGAGATTGACGCACACCTTGACACACTTGGATGCGAGATCGAAAAATTGATGTCGGAGTCGGAAGAAAAAGATTACGATAAGAATATTATAGGAATAGACCAACCTGACGTAGTATTATGGTATGTAAAAGCCATTCAGGACTACGCCAAAGCATTCGGAAAGAATGCGGCAAAAAAGAAGTATGCCGACATGATGTGCAACATCGTCGACTTCATCAAGGCTGGCCTACATATTAATATAGAGCTAACAAACAACGGTCTGCTTTACATCCACGGTTGGAAGACACCTATGACATGGATGAACGCGTTAGGCGGTTTCGGAGAACTAATCACTCCAAGAAGCGGCTGGACAGTTGAGATCAACGCATTGTGGTACAACGCATTGAAATTCACAGCTGAGATTACAGGAAACAACCTATACGACTTGTTTGCAGACAAAGTGGGCGACAGTTTCAGCGACATTTTCTGGAACGGCACATATCTATTTGATTTTGTCGACGGTGATCATTTCGAGAGAAGTGTCCGTCCGAACATGCTTTGGGCTGTGGCTTTGAAATATTCTCCGCTTAACGGAGAGCAGCAAAAAGCGATCTTGGATATGGCAACTAAAGAGTTGCTTACACCAAAGGGAATCAGATCATTGAGCCCGTACAGCAACAACTTCCACTGGAACGGTGCTGGCGGACAGCAAGGAAGAGACTACTCAGCATTCCAGGGTGCAGTTTACCCTTGGTTGATGGGAGCATATATAGAAAGTTATCTCCGTGTCTACAAACAGAGCGG
>DCIP01000028.1 GCA_002317115.1 Candidatus Scybalocola fimicaballi | reverse complement strand
TAACGTCAGCGTCAACGTTAACGTTATTAAGCAAGCAACTTAGATATCTGATCAAGTGTGATTTTGCCCTCGTAGATTGCCTTACCTGTGATCACGGCTGGCACTCCTGCCTCGTCGAGCTCGATGATATCCTCAATCTTGCTCACACCGCCGCTTGCGATAAGGTAAAGACCTGGCTCTGCTGCGAGAATCTCCTTGTAAAGATCAGTTGAGGCTCCTTTTAGCATACCGTCTTTGCTGATATCAGTGCAGATCACTTTTGAAATGCCTTTCTGACGGTACTGAGATATAAACGGAATCAATGGTTCCTGAGTTGTCTCGATCCAGCCTCCCACTGCGATCTTGCCATCCTTCGCGTCGGCACCAAGAATGATTTTCTCGCCGCCAAACTTATCAATCCAACCGCAGAAAGTGTTAGGATCCTTCACTGCGATACTTCCGCCTGTGATCATCGATGCTCCGCTGTTGAACGCGATTCTAAGATCCTCGTCGCTCTTCAGACCACCACCGAAATCGATAGTCAGATTCGTTTTAGTTGCGATTGTCTCCAACACTTTATGGTTGACGATATGATGTGCCTTAGCTCCGTCAAGGTCGACAAGGTGAAGGCGGCGAATACCCGCGTCTTCAAACTCTTTAGCTATCTCAAGAGGGTTCTCGTTGTAGACTTTCTTCTGGTCGTAGTCTCCCTGGCTCAGACGGACACACTTACCGTCGATAATATCAATTGCTGGAATTATTTCAATCATAGATTCTTAATTTTCTGCAAATTTACGAAGATTTATTCATTTATGGGAGAAAATGGGGAGAAAACAATTATCACATCCCCAGCAATGTGCTCAGCATCACTCCTCTCACTGCGTTGCCTTGCAATAATGACACTGCGTCTTCGTCGCTGATGGCGATGTTGTTGATGAAGAATGGGATGCGGAAGTTGCAGCCCGACGCGTATTCTGAGCATCCGAAGGCTGTGCGGCCCTTTAAGATTCTTCCTCGTTTGCAGATCGGGCAAACGCATTCGGCTAATGTCATTGGCGACGGTGTGGCTGTCTCTGCTTTCTGGCTCTTTGTCGTCTTCTTTGGTTTAGGCTCTGCTCCGTCGTCGGCTTTTTTCTTTCTTGGCGCTCGTGCCTTTTTCTCTGTTGCCGACGGTGTTGATGAGCCGTTCTTTTGATTGTCTTTACGTGCTTCTGCGATTTTTATCATCGACACATCACGTTTCACTGCATCCACCACTTCGCACACCATCGTTTTAAGCTCTGCCATGAAGGATGCCGACTGATATTCTTTCTTCTCTACCAGACGTAACTTTTTCTCCCACTGACCAGTAAGTTCAGCGGATTTGATAAGTTCTTGATTTATAGTGTCAATCAGTTTGATTCCTCTCTCTGTAGGGATGATATTCTTACGCTGACGGATCATATACTCTCGCTTGAAGAGTGTCTCGATGATGCCGGCACGCGTGGATGGACGTCCGATACCGTTTTCTTTCATCGCTTCACGTAGCTCTTCATCGTCGACATTCTTTCCTGCTGTTTCCATTGCGCGAAGCAGTGTGGCTTCAGTGTATGGTTTGGGTGGAGTGGTCTGCTTCTCTACGATGGACGGGTTATGAGGTCCATTTTGCCCAACTGTGAAGGCTGGGATGACGGTGTTGCTCTCCTCTTTGTTGGGATCTTCCGATGGATTGGCTGGTTTCACGTCGTCCGAGTACACCATTCTCCAACCAGGATCGACAATCTCTTTGCCGGATGTCTTGAATCCGACTCCTGCTGATTCTCCCTCCACGGTAGTTGTGGATATCTGACAATCTGGATAGAAATTGGCTATAAAGCAACGAGTTATAAGATCATAAACTTTCTGCTCATCTTGCGACACGTTTGTTGCCAACACACCGGTCGGGATAATTGCGTGGTGGTCGGTGATCTTGGAATTATCGAAGATTCGTTTCAGTTTTGGGATCGGTTTTTGCAACACTGGTGCTGTCAGCAACGAGTAATTCTGGATTCCACTCATGATCTGCGGAATCTTCGGATGCATATCGTCTGGCAAGAATCTCGTGTCGACGCGGGGATATGTCGTATACTTTTTTTCATATAGCGACTGTGCAATTTTAAGCGTAAGCTCGGCACTGAATGCAAATCTACGGTTGCACTCCACCTGTAGGGAGGTCAAGTCGAATAGTTTTGGCGGAGCCTCCTTACCTGCTTTCTTGTCGACTTTGGTGATGGCAAACGGTTGGCCTGTCACCGTCTGCAACACTTTTTCCGCGTCTTCTTTCTTCTTGAATTTGCCTTTTGTGCAAGAGAAGTTGGTGTTGCAGAATTCAGTTTTCAATTCCCAGTAAAGTTCTGGTTTGAAATTGATTATCTCTTTGTGTCGAGCCACAACAAGTGCCAACGTCGGTGTCTGCACACGTCCGATGGATAGGGGAGTGCCTGGCACGGAATATTTGATGGAGTAGGCTCGCGTCGCATTCATTCCAAGCAGCCAATCGCCGATTGCTCGGAGTGCTCCTGCGGCGTATAGGCTGTCGTAGTCGGCTGACGGTTTGAGATTGGCAAAACCTTGACTGATGGCTTCGTCGGTAAGAGATGAAATCCAAAGTCGGTAGACTGGCACTTTGCATTTTGCGTACTGCAGTACCCATCGCTGGATAAGCTCTCCCTCTTGCCCGGCATCACCACAGTTCACCACATATTCAGCTTTGTCGATTAATTTTTTGATGAGATTGAACTGTTTGCTGACTCCCTTGTCGTTTTTCAGTTTGATTCCGAAAGTCGACGGGATGATAGGAAGCGTCTCCATCATCCACGATTTCCACATCGGATCATAGTCGTGTGGCTCTTTAAGGGTGCAGAGGTGGCCGAACACCCAAGTGACCTGATAATCATTACCTTCGTAATAACCATCCATCTTGGCTGTCGCTCCAAGCATACGAGCGATGTCGCGTGCTACACTGGGTTTCTCCGCTATGCAAACTTTCATCTTTTGGAAATTGTAGTTCAAAGATAGTGAAAAAATCGCAGAGATGCGAGGTTTCGCACCTTTACGATTTACGTCTCTACGATTTTATTTGTATTCGAATCCTTCCTCCCTCACCATCGATACATCCACTTTGTAGAATGTCGGAGCGTAGTCGTTTTTCTTCAAGCACATCACCATGTAGACGGGAGCGTATGTGAGTTTGCCCACCACTTTTAGATTGTCGTTGCAGAAGACGATGGCGTCCTGCAAATCGTAGTCGGGACAATCCATGATGTTCGACAGTGCTCTGTGGACTTCGTAGTCTTTGCCTGATTTCACCTCAATCGGCAATACTCTGCCGTGGTACTCAATCACAAAATCTATCTCACCACGTTTCTTGTTGTTGTAGTAGAATGGCTCGAAGGAGTGTGCAAGCAGCTCTTGCGCGACGGCATTCTCGTACACTGAACCGAAATTGATGTCTTTGTCTCCTTTGATGATGCGTAGCTGTATGCCGTTGGCGTACTGTGCTGCAAGCAGACCGATGTCGCTAAGAAATAGTTTGAGCAGATTTCTCGACATGGATAGCTTGAGCGGCATCTTCGGCTCCTCCACATTGTAAACAGGAATCGCCACTCCCGCGTTTTTCAGCCAAAGGAATCCGTTGTGGTAACGGTCGTATTTGGCATTCTCGTTGAGGCTCTTCAATATGAAACGTTTGTTTTTCTCGTTGAGCTCTGGCGGAATCAGATCGTATATGTGGTTTATTTGCAATTTGTCTTTGAAGTCGTACTTGGTGATGTCTCGTTTGTATAGTGTGATGATGTCACGTTGCACAGCCATCACTTCCTGAAGATTATTTGTCTTCAGGTATCTCTTCACTGCTTCTGGCATACCTCCCACTACAAGGTAGAGTCGGAACAACTCCATCATCTTCTCGTGGATGTATTTGTCGACGGGGATGCGGTTGTCCCATGCGTTTTGCAGATGGTCGATCACTTTATCTCCGATGCCTATAGCACGTATGAATTCCTCAAAGTCGAGTGGAAACATCTCCTTGACGCTCATGTAGCCTACTGGCTCGGAACGGAGATCTTTAAGCTCCACACCAAGCAGTGATCCGCTCATGATGTATTTGTATGAACCGTCGTCGACAAGGAATTTTATGGCTGTGACTATCTCTGGGCAAACCTGTACTTCATCTAAAAAGATTAGAGTCTCTCCTTTGATCAGCGGTTTGTTTGTGAATGTCGAGATTTTCAACAGTATATCTTCCCTTCCTTTCGCATCTCTGACTGCTTCAGCAAATGGGGGATTTCTACACAACCATTGCGGACGACGCTAACAAGGCAGAGGAAGTGCTTGGAAGGGAAAAACTGCAGGAAGCCAGACTTGAAGCCAAGAAAGGCGTCCTGGTGAAGGGAGAGTGTTTCCACCACACCAAACTTGACACATACCTTCCTGAACTTGTAAGGGCAGGAATGCGTGTCGCAATCTGTGACGGACCGATGAAAAAGCCTAAAAAGCAAGAAAAAAAGGCTGTGGACAAGACTGCGAAAAAGCCAGAGAAAAAGAAAGGCAAGGGCATCTGACAAATGTATTATATTATAATATAATAGGATGGAAAAATGTGCGGAATGTTTGATAAAAACAAGTCTAATTTATTGCAAATCAGCGATAAAAATAGTATCTTTGTCAGTAATAAAAGATACATCAAAATAATGTTGAATTTAAAAATTAATTTATGGCAAAAGTATGGAGTGAGAGCCAGAAAAGGGCATTCGCAATGTATGAGCGAAACACTGGCGAGAAGCTAACAGAGGAAGACAAGGAGTTGATTATTGACGATCTTCCGCTTGACGAACCTCTTTCCTTTATGGAAATTTTGAAGTACGCCCAAATGTATGCTGATTCAAGACTTAAAATGAAAATGAAATCATAATGAAAGCTACGAGATTTTTATGGCTGACAGCCATTCTTGCGTCGCTCAGCGCGTGTGACACAAGAGACGATTACTTCCTTGAACATGGGGAGGAACCAGTTGTTGACATGACAACAACTAATGATACCATGAACAGTGAATACTGGGATGGAAAGAGATACCGAATCGTAGAAGTGGGGTTTGGAAAGCCAGACACTTTGAATTTTGCGATTAGTGACGCTTATGGTAAGGAGTGCACATATGAGTTTAAGTTGGAAAGCTTCCCTGCCGATAATGAGAGGAACGGAGTATATGCAGAAGAACTATTGTATTACTTTGGAAAAGAAGGTTGTATAAATGGGCTTATGGCAACAAGCATGAACTTGTATAATTTAGGGTCTCCAATAGATTTGGGCACATTGTCGGATTATGTTGTTTATGGTCAGAATTATGGACCTGGACTTAAAAGATTTGTGTCATCAGGGAAGGTTATTTATAGTCTAAAGGAAGGAAAGAATCCTGGAATGGCAGGTAGTTATCTGCACGATTTGATAAGACATGCAACACCTACAGAGAATGTCGCACTTTCAAATACAGAAGAGATTTTAGGATGTAGGTTAGCGTCTACAAAAACCACGCTGCTTCATGACATACCTTTTTCAAAAGAAGTGTCAGCAAGATATTCTCTTACAGCTAAAAACAAGATAGGGGTAAGCACTACGGATTATGTAGTGGTAAAAATAAAACCAAATAGACAGCCTGTGCCGGAAATAACAGCGACTTGTGTAAACAGTGAAACAAATGAGTACAAAATAACTGTAGGAGGAGTTGATCCAGACGGTCATAAGATTGAAAAATGGTCATATGTATTTGACTACATTCCATTTGAATTGGGAAGCAAGACGTTGACTGAACATCATATGAACGGAAATGTAGGAGAAATGGAGAATATTTTGGATGGTTATCTTTATTATGACTGGTTTGTGAGACCACATATGGAGCACGGAATAGAAGAAGAATGCTTTTATTGGTTTACATTTGGAATGAGTAAAGAAGAAGTCCAAAAAGAGTTTAAAAACAAGGAAGTTGATTTTATAACGCCTACAACAAAAAACGAGGTTTATCATGTTTTCCAGTCAAAGGGAGAGCATACAATATCAGTTCGTTGTAAGGACGAGTACGGATTGTGGAGTGATTATAAAACGGAAAAAATTTACATAGAATAGTAACATGAGAAAAGTAATTTCAATTTTAATCGCATTATTCTCATTGACATCTGTATATGCGGAGCATGAGAAGATAAGTCTATTGCATACGAAAGGACAACAATCCGTCGGAGCAAGATTCGGAAAAGGAACAAAAAACAAATTTGATGTCGGTCTTGAATATCAACGTTGTTTCAATCAAAGAACTTCTTTATTGTGTCAACTTGACATGGAAAGAGCTACATTTGGCTATTCCGACTTTAGCAATATATTTTTGTTTGGAGCAGGACTTGACATAATGTGTTTTCATCCCAAAACTTGGATGTTCATAGATCTGGACATTATGGGAAACGTAGGATATGACAAGTGGACGTGTGAACTTCTTGAAGCCGAAAAATCCGGAATTGTAGGAGGTGCAAATGTAGGAGGACTCATAGAGTTTTATCCAACAACGAAATTTTCCATAGTTCTCGGAGGGCAGGAATACCTTTTGTTCGGTAATGACAATAATTATCTGAAACCAAATTTCTATTTAGGATTCAGATATGTATGGAACAAATAAAAACATTACAATTAACCTTTTATAAAAAAGTATGAAAAAAACATTAAGGTTGCTGGCTCTGCTGGTGATGCAACTATGTGTGCTTAACGTAAACAGTCAAAGATCACGAGGAGAATCTCATGACGCAGAATTTAAGTTTAGCACAGTGGAGCCCAAAATTACAAGCATAGAATTGTTATCTACAGAAGATGAATTTGTGACCGTCCGTGTCCTTTCTCCTAAAACAACTTTATTATGTATAGGACAAAGTGGTGCGTTTTCTCATAGTTCTGTTACATCTTTGAAATATAATCTCAGATGGCAGTATAAATTGGAAGATGAAGAATGGGAAGATTTTCTTAGATACGGTGAGGGTGAATGGAGATCGTTAGAAAATGCACCTGATGGTTGGGAAGGAACCCTGTATAAGAGTCCAGCTGATGAGTCTACACTCAGCATAAAAAGTGTATATTCAGATTTTGAAATTCCAATTACTGAAAGCCAACGAGATAAGAAAGTCCTAAGGGTGAAATTCAGATTGACATGGGATATGAGTCTTGAATTAAAAAAACAGACTTTGTCTACAGGAAATGTTAATGAAAGAATTTGGCAAGACTCTGGCAGTGAAACAAAAATATTAAAAGGAGAAGCAGAAGCTGATGCCATTACGATATATCAATGTAAAGGTGGTACAATCGCAATGGGATCAGAAACTTCAATACCCAATGTTGGAGACCAATATGTGATTTATAATAGCGAAGACTATAAAAAAACTCACAAAGTGCAGTTTTATCATACAACAGACTATGTGGGAGATATAGACTCGGCGAAAGGAGGATCCTCTTATGTGGATAACCAGTCGCACAAATGGAACAATATCAGAGAGGAAAAGGATTTCCCTTATACATCTAACATATTAAGTGTAGACGATTTTGAAAAAGGATGCGAGAGCAGTGATGAGGTAGGAGGAAATTCCTGGATCCTAAAGAAATATTACATAACTAAAAATGGAAATGATTGTTCCTCTAACTCTATAAAGTTTGTTCATTATGATATTGTCAAAATGGAAGGTTTTCCTGTTCACTATACTCAGGATAAAATTCAGTATGTCTGTATGGACAAGGAAGATAGTAAAGTGACACTATATGGAATTTCTGCAACTTTGGGTAATGGGTACAGTGAAAAAGATTATGATTTGCAATACAAATGGGAATATTCATTGAGTGGTCAAACTTGGAGAGATGTTGAAAAAAATGCTGATTATGTGACTTATAATGGAACTGATTTAATAGTTAGCGGAGCATTTTTGTCTGCAAACAATGTAAAAACTTCAATCTTTTTCAGACCTAAGGCATATTTGAAATTGTTTGACACTGATGTAAGACCAGAGCAGAATGTTATATATGAAGTGATTCCATATACTGCTCCTACATCAAAAAACATGAAATTGGCAGTTTTGAATGAGAAGAATGCGACTATTGAAAAGGTCTGTGAAGGGAAGGAGTTTGACGGATATATAACATTGTCTCAGAGATATTCAACTGATGTTTTCAATCCAACTCTTAAGTGTTCAATAACTCCATCAGCGACAGAGATCATCAGCGACAGCTTGGGCAAAGGGGTTATAGCTAAGTGGAAGATAGAGAACGTACTATCAGAAAACACAACTTACACGGTCAAAGTTGAAAATGACGAGTGCAAAACAGATGATGTAGAATATCAGACAACTATTAAGGTAGAGAATGTTGTGTCTGAGCCAGAAAAAGAATTGAAAATAGAAGGATGTTCCTATGAATATAGAGAAGATGGTACTTTGTATATAAAAGCCAAAAAGAACACCAACATAACATTTAGATGCAACTCTGCTAATTACAAATATGTTTTAAATGACGAAGGTGTTCAAAGAAACATAACAAGTTCTTTGACTATCGCCCCATATCATTTTGTCGGCAAAAGAAACATAAGTTTGCAAAAGTTTAATCTTGGAATATCCCAAGGTTGTGGTGGTAGTCTAATACCAGTTATCATAGAAGAGGTTGACAACATTAGTGGAAACACTATTTACCTACAAAATCAAACAAGCAATACTTACTATGTTTGTAAAGGAGACAAAAATCCAATTATCAATGGAACAGAAAAGATTGATGGAGGATATGGAGACAAAACAATCAAATGGAGAAGAAGAACGGTAGGAAGTCAGGACAAAGGAAGTCAGATTATAGGATCAGAGAGCGAAACCAATAGTCTTCCTGCTGACATATTCGACATTACAGAAGATTGTGAGGTGGTGCGTGAAGTGACTATGGGCAATGGAGATTTTGTAAGTATCAGTAATCCAATTATATTCAAAGTCTATAAAACTCCAGATTTCAGCATTACAAAGTATGATTCTGTAATGACTGCAGATGATGTATGTTTCGGTGAAAATCCAATATTTAACATTGTTAATTCAAGTGCAGAGCCAAACATAAAAAACCGTTTGGGAAAAACTTCATACAGAATCCAGACGTATGAAGATGGATCGAGGGTAGACACAACCATTATCGGAGCCTCTGTATATAAGGATTGGAAATTCAAATACGATGCTACAATATCTGCAACACAAGAATTTTGTGGTGCAAGTGTTGAAGCTGTAAACTCTATGAAATTGAAAGTAAAGGAAGACTTGACTTTCACAGACAAAGATTTCAGTTATGACTGTCCAATGTTTGGAAAAGAGTTGGATATTACTCCTGTTATAGACGACACTTCCAAGTACACATACAAAATTGGATCAATAGTTTATGCAAACAAGAAAGGTACGTCGAAGGTAAAATTGCCATCAGTTGGAGGTTCTGATTTCGTGGAGGCAACAGTGACACGATCATTGAATGGATGTGATGAAACAAAGGCAATCAAGATTAGCAATGTTTTGACTCCTCTTGAAGACAGAAAGTTGTATTTGAAAGGATCTTTGGATGGTAAGAACTTGGTGTGCTTGTCAAAAGACTACGAAATATCTGATAATTTTGACAATGATGAAGCAAATGTAAGATACGCATGGAAATCTAAAACAGATGGTGCGACAATACAAAATGCCACTTCGTCAAAAGTCAGCGTGTCGTTGTTGAATGGAAATGACTTCATCAGAACAAGAACACTTGGAAACAACTGTGAAGTAAAAAGAGATACTATATCAATAGCGGTCCTTGAAAAAAGCACATCAACTCCAACAATCAATGTTTCAGAAGATGAATTGTGTTATGGGGAGGAAGTGAAAGTCAGTGTCGATCCTATTGAAGGTTACAAAATTACAAGTTTTAAGAAGAACGAAATAGAATCTGCATTGCTGTCAAATAATACTTTGACTGAGTTGGTCAAAACTTCTGGCACTGTGACATATTCCGTTGAAATGACAAGTGAGAAATGTGATAACTATATCCTCAACGGAAAAACAAGCATCAATGTGGCTAAAAATCTAAATGAGGTAAAAAAAATCACTGTGTCTCCAACCGACTTGAACAAGAGTTTGTTCAGCGATAAACAAACTCATTATCCTGTAAAGGTGACGGACAAAAACGATCTTGGTCAAGATGTAGTGGCATTCAGTTTTAACAAAAGTGATTTTAGAAGCTGTTTAAATTTTAGTGGAAAATTTTGTTAAGGATCAAAAAGCAGAAGGCTAATTGAATCATTGCGACAGAAGACTCAGAGTAAAATTCGTAATCAATAGTTAGTCTTCTAAAATTTTCAAGCCATGCAAACGAGCGTTCCACA
>DCIP01000166.1:9528-10413 GCA_002317115.1 Candidatus Scybalocola fimicaballi | reverse complement strand
CAGCATTGGCAGTATCAGACATTCCATTCAACGGACCAATCTCTGAGGTACGTGTCATCTTGAAGGATGGCAAGTTCATCATCAACCCAACATTCGAGCAGATGGAGGGTAACGACCTTGATATCATGGTAGCCGCAACATACGAGAACATCATGATGGTTGAGGGTGAGATGAACGAGGTTTCTGAGGCTACAATGCTTGAGGCATTGAAGGTGGCTCACGAGGCTATCAAGACAGCATGTCTAATTCAGAAGGAGTTGATGGAGGCTGTTGGTAAGACAGTTAAGCGTGAGTACAACCACGAGGACAACGACGAGGATTTGAAGAAAGACGTTTGGGACAAGTGCTACGACAAGGCATTCGCATTCGCGTCTTCAGCAAATACAGACAAGCACGACCGTGAGGCTAAGTTCCGCAGCGTAAAGGAGGAGTATATCGCATCTCTTAACCTTTCAGATGACGAGCTTGAGGCTAAGGCTGGTATGATCGACAGATACTACCACGCAGTAGAGAAAGAGGCTATGCGTCGTTCTATCCTTGATCTTGGTCAGCGTCTTGACGGACGTAAGACAACTGAGATCCGTCCAATCTGGTGTGAGGTTGACTACTTGCCAGGTGCACACGGTTCAGCTATCTTCACACGTGGTGAAACTCAGTCGTTGACTACTTGTACACTAGGAACAAAGCAGGATGAGAAACTTGTTGATGATGTTTTGAATCAGGGCAAGGAGAGATTCCTACTTCACTATAACTTCCCTCCATTCTCAACTGGTGAGGCTAAGGCACAGAGAGGTGTAGGTCGTCGTGAGATCGGTCACGGTCACTTGGCATGGCGTGCGCTTAAGGGCATGATTCCAGCAGACTATCCATACTGCGTTCGCGTAG
>DCIP01000166.1:8790-9373 GCA_002317115.1 Candidatus Scybalocola fimicaballi | reverse complement strand
AACTGCTACGGTAAGTACGCTATCCTTTCAGATATCCTTGGAGATGAGGACCACCTAGGTGATATGGACTTCAAGGTAACTGGTACTAAGGACGGTATCACAGCTACTCAGATGGATATCAAGGTAGACGGTTTGTCATACGAGGTTATCGAGAAGGCACTTGCACAGGCTAAGGAAGGTAGACTTCACATCCTAGGCAAGATCCTTGAGACAATTCCAGAGGTTCGCTCTGATCTTAAGGAGCACGCTCCACGCATCGTCACTTTGGATATTCCAAAGGAGCTTATTGGTGCAGTGATCGGCCCTGGTGGTAAGATTATCCAGGACATCCAGGAGAAGTCTGGTGCAACAGTTTCAATCGACGAGGTAGACGGTAAGGGTCACATTGAGGTTAGCGCTTCTAACAAGACTGCTATCGACGCTGCGTTGAACAGAATCAAGGCTATCGTGGCTGTTCCAGAGGTTGGCGAGACATACGACGCAAAGGTTAAGAGCATCATGCCTTACGGAGCATTCGTTGAGTTCATGCCAGGTAAGGAGGGTCTTCTTCACATCTCAGAGATCGAGTGGAAGAGATTCGAGA
>DCIP01000166.1:0-8588 GCA_002317115.1 Candidatus Scybalocola fimicaballi | reverse complement strand
ACAACAACGGTGGCGGAGACCAGGGATAATAACTAATAATCCAAAATAAGAAAAGGCATCAGAGCAATCTGATGCCTTTTTTGTTGGTAAATAATATTCTAATTTAACGCTTAAAACACTACCTTTGCATAATAGACTCACTCAATGACATTTGGCACCTGCTATATTTTGATAAAATGAAGCAACTCAAAGTTTTTATAACATCTATTCTTTTTATCCTTTTTATACCCATTAGTATTAAATGGTTAGAATTTCTTTACAATAATATTTATGGCTCAAAGGAGACATCCTCATCCGTCGTCGATAATCAGACATTGTATAATGAAGAAAAAGGGAATAACAACGCAAAGCAGATTAAATTTAAGCTTAAAATACTACCTAATAGCACTGTAGAAGTGAGATTTAGCGAATCATACAAAGAATATGATACAATTATCATTCCCGACGTCGTTCATATCAATGGCATGGAAATGAGCGTCACAAATATTGGAGAAGAGGCATTTAATGATTGTTCTAAATTAAAAAAAATCGTATTGCCATCCCAATTGCGCCACATAGACAAACGGGCATTTTCAGGATGTACAGAATTAACAAACATCACAGTTCCTTCCACACTAATTAATATCGGAGATTATGCATTTTATAGATGTAAAAATTTGATGTTTCTTGATTTCCCTCATGGACTACAATCCATTCAAAGATATGCTTTTTCCAATTGTATCGGTTTGGCTCGAATAACACTACCTCCATCCGTAGGATATGTTGGAAGCAAGGCATTTGAATCCTGCACTAATTTAACTGTAATCGTGGGGAATAAAAAGGAAAACGTAAATTTTGAAAAGGACACTTTCAAAGATTGCAAATCAGTGTTGTTTAAACCAACCATTGGCTATTTTTGACAACCGTTCCACGGTAGTTAAATTTGCACATACCGTGCAATATTTCAACGCTCGCTCTTACGAGCTCGCAAATACCGAAGCTTACTCTTTCAACATATACTTACCATTTGTATTTGTTGAAACGTATATTTTGTTATGGAATTTCTCTTGTGGTTCTAATCCATATGACATCATATATGGAGAAGAGGGTGCCACTTGCATTCCAAACACTAAATATTCTCCTTCATAGGGATATAACGTTTCAAGATTGAAAGCGTACCATTTTCTTTTTTTTATCTCCCTTCCCCTCTTGAAATTCTCGCGTGCATAAGATATTATAACAAAACTAGAATCGTTTCGTGTAGCATATATAACATATGAAAAGCAGGTATCTTGTCTATAATCAAA
The DNA here is from genome assembly GCA_002317115.1 of Candidatus Scybalocola fimicaballi. Lineage (GTDB taxonomy): Bacteria > Bacteroidota > Bacteroidia > Bacteroidales > Paludibacteraceae > UBA1723. The sequence continues at coordinate 7,302 of DCIP01000166.1, read as the reverse complement.
ACACCTTACTTTTTTAACACGCATTGGAGTTTGGCCCAAGATGCAAGCAGAAAGTATCGACATAAAAAAAAAGCAAAAAAACTTTTTCATTTCATTTACTCATCTAATGTTAATTTTTTTATTCTCCTACTAATTGTAATTCTCCACCATCCGGATCCACCAACTTCACCGGATTTCCCATACAATAGTTATACGGGCTCATTCTTGCATATTTCTCGAATAGAGGATCCACACTCAGCCACATCGCTTCCGTCGGATCCAAGTATCTTGCACCGTAGTAATAGAGACCTGTCTCGTTGTCCAACTCTTTGGCATTGAAAAGATAGTTAGTAGAGAACTGATTGTTTCGCCTACATTGCCTCATTTGGGATTGATTATTAGAATTTCACAAGATATCATCTACTTAATATATCTAATCTTGCAATGACAAAATATACATATTCTCCAACAACTTTTTTATCATTTGAAAATTCACCGTAATCAAACTGTATGTCACCACAATCAACAACAATAGGATTCACACTAATAATTTTTCCATAACAATAATAGGATATTCTGCTATTATCGAAAGGGACAATCTTCATTTCTTTATTTATATTGTAAGTAAAAAAAGTTTCATAAGACATCTCTTCATCTTCTAAAAAATTTATTTCTATATTAGATAGAGATCCTATAGAGAAATCACATGGGGAACAAAAAGCCCAATAAGCAGAGTTTCCTATCCTAAAACAAACCTCAGCTTCTTTAGCAACTTCATCAATCCAATCAATTCCTTTAATTTCAACCTGAATTTTCATCGTTTTATTTTAATCCTAAGTAGTCCCATCTTCGTTGAAAACCATTTAGTATACTTCATAAAAATATATTAATGTTTTTTAATTGAATCAAACAACAAAGTGTGAGACTCTCCTAACTTCTTTTTTGTTAAACAAACGTATTTTCTATCATGCTAAGGTTTGAATCGTCGCATGAAGAAAACAGGAATAAAATAAATAATTTATTTATATATTTCATGTTCATAATAGTTGGAGTCTTTAGTCAGTTCTTGAATATCGTTTTTGCCCTATTCCTCTTTACTCCTGCCAAATCTCATATAAAGCGACAGCTCCTAAATGCCAGAATTTTGTTTCCTCAGATTGTAACATCTTGTAAACATCAGAAGCATAAAACTTTCGCATTGCTTCCATCATCGAACAATGATGTTCTTCTGCATAGATTGCAGATACCGCGACCACTTTGCCTGGTAATAGAAGATGTAGATTTTTATCTGTTATTTCTAAATTCATTGTATTGCAATTTTTACAGATTCTACATATTTAAGTTTAGACAGTGCATCACAAATCATCTTCATGATGCACGATTATTCTTTAGATAATTATCAATCTCTTCCATTAGCCATTGTCGACTTTGGGTATGCAAAACTTCGAAATTATCCATAAGATACTCCGCCACTCCTTTCTCAAAAAAAAGAGTCGCAACTTTTGCCCCGTCTATACCATTCTGGATTTTGTATTGTTCTATACAAAACGCCAAAAAATATGATTTGTCTGTTTCTTCTTTTGACATAATCTTTGAAGGTTTTGTCGGCTACAAATGTAATAAAAAAAGGATAAAAAAAAGCAGCCGTGGTACATAATCCACGACTGCCGTTTCTATATCTCTAAGCAGACCTTAAATGTCTTTTATTTCTTCTTATTCTTATAGATCATATAACCTACGAACACAACGAATATCACAATCAATATCAACAGGAATTCGTGGCTGTAGTGCTGTACCTTAGCGATCAACTCATCTTTGTTCATCACTCCGTGGAAAGCGTAACCAAGTCCTGCCAAAACCATATTCCATGCTCCTGCTCCCAAGAATGTGAAGAATGCAAACTTGCCAAAGTTCATCTTCGATAATCCTGCTGGAATGGAAATCAACTGTCGTACTGCAGGAATCAATCGTCCAAGCAACGTCGCAATAACGCCTTTCTCACGGAAATAATCTTCTGCATTCGCTACTTTCTCGCTATTCATCAAACAAAGATGACCGAATTTGCTATCTGCAAAAGCATAAATAACTTTTCTTCCTAATGTGTACGACAAAACATAATTGATTGTAGCTCCAAGCAAGCCTCCGATTGTAGCAAACAAAACTACTAACGGCAAACTCATCGTTCCTTCTGCTGCCATGAAAGCGGCAGGGATAACTACTACTTCTGATGGGAATGGGATGAATGAACTCTCAATCATCATTAAAAATGTCACCCAAAAATAGTCTAGGTTATTTAACGCATCACTAAATAGATTCTCTAACATTTTATTATCTTATTTTGCTTAAAAATTCTTTTACTTTCTCAATGTCTTTATTCGCTGGTGATATCTCAAACTTACTGTTCAAGTCGACGCCGGCAAACTTTGGATGATTCACTTTTTTCACTGCCTCCGCGTCGTCTGGTCCAATGCCTCCGCTCAACAAAAACGGCAAATTAAGTTTGTAATCTTCCAACACTGCCCAATCAAACTGTTGGCCGCTACCACCATAACCTACACATTTATAGTCGAATAGCATATAGTCAGCAACACTCTCCCACTCTGCTGAGAGATTTTTCACGTCGTCGACGCCAGAAACACTTACAGCCTTGACAATTCCAACACCAGTATGTTTCTTCACAAGATTGGCAAATTCAACGTCTTCCCCACCATGAAGCTGGACAAACGAGAGATTATATTTCTTCACCGTCGCAACAACAGTGGCAAGATCAGCCTTCACAAATACACCAACCTTACGTATATTCTTTGGAAGACAACCTGAACATACATCTTCACCGTCGACAAATCTCGGACTCTTTGGGAAGAAAATCATTCCCATTAAGTCTACCCCCATATTCTCAAGAGCCTTCATCTGCTGTGGCTCACGCATTCCGCAAACTTTGACTATCATATTACTCAAAGTTGAATGAGATAGCGAATATTCTTGATGTCAACTTGTTGAATACGCCTTTGCCTCCAAGCTCACCTCCTGAGTATTTCAAATCATCGATATTGGCGATATCAGGACGGTCGCGATTAATGACGTCGCTCATACCAAAGAATGCCTTAAACTCTGGGCACAACTTGAAATATGGCAAGTAGATATCGAATCCGAATCCGATTTCAGGACCGTAGTCTGTGGCTTTCAACATAATAGGAGCCTCTTTGTCTCGTCCAACAGCGACAGTTCCTGCAAAACCACCCAAGAAATAAGGGCGGACGTTGCGTGCTCTCTGTCCACGAATCTTAAACAACACTGGGAATGAAATCAAGTTTGACTTCACCGACACATCTCCACCGTCGCGCTGATTTCCATCTTTGTCTACGAATCTCAAAGTACGCTCTCCGAAATATAGGACAGGACAGAAACGCATATCCAAATGTTCTGCAAGGCGCAAATCCGAAATGATACCGATAGAGAAACCGACCTCAAAATTAATGTCTTCTCCGTACCATATCTTACCGTCTTCAAGAACCTCTCCACTTTGGTATGGATTGAAATCCAATGAGTTCAAGCCAAGAATAAATCCAAAATGGTACGGCTTATTATCCGAATTAACAAGATTAGGGACCTCACCAACATTGTATTTCTGAGCAGACAATGTCAGCAAAGACAATAACAAACAGATGAATATTGAAAATATTTTCTTTATCATATCACTAATTTTATCAATTTATTAAGGCAGAATTTCAGCAAACTCATCGATATGCTCATCAATATAATAAGCTAAGAGTTTTTTCTCCTGCTCGGAGATCTCAATGATTTCCTCCTCGATTGGGTCAAACTCCTCATATTTCTCGAAAGAGGCGATAAACTCATCGTCGCTCTTATCGCTCTCCAAATCCTCTTTGTTGGCATTATAAATGTCATGAGCCTTATAAAGCAATTTGGATGTCTTCGCCGCACCAAATGTCTTTAGCATCTTTGCGACGGGATTTTTGAAGAAATAGCCGCCAAAACCATTCTGAATCAAGCCGACGAAACCCTCCTCGTCAAGTTCCTCTAAAAGAAGATGATAAGCCCAGATAGTGTGCTGCGACGCGTTTAGCTTCGCCATAGCTTCTGCAGTGTAACCGTTTTTGAACACATCCGCATAGTGAGACACAAACAAATCGAAGAAAGCCAAGATGTCGCCATCCTTCAAAGCCTCTTTGATTTCACTATCTTTTATCTTAACGAAATTTTCTGCCATATTATTGCGTTAATGCCAATCTTTTATTCAACTTCAACCTCTCTACACAACACAAACGGCATCAAGACGTTAGTCATGCTGTCGCGAACGGTGTAAAGAGAAGAAACAACCTGTTTCCAATTCTCAGTTTCAGCAAACACAGCAAGATATTCCTCACCCTGCTCTATCACCTTCACCGAATCAGAGTTCACCAACATCTGCTGCTGCACAGCAAACGAGTCAGCCTCAGCCTTATCCTCAAATCTTGATAAGACGACGCTGTATTTAGTCACTTTCTCCACCGACTGTGAGTTAACCCAGTTGCATGGAGTATCGAGTATCAAAGATGCCTGATAAGAGTTGATGCTATCACGGTGGACTGGTTGCGCGAAGAAGCAGAACAACAAAACGGCTGCCGCGGCAATCACTGAGAATCCTGTCGATTTCTCTGTCGGACGGTAGACATTGCGTCGCTCCACCTCAGCCTCATCAAGCTCAGGGAAATAGAATTCCTGCAAACCGTAGGCATCCACGTTTTCCACCACTCTCGACTGAGAATGGAAGATGATATTTCTTCCGTCTTTCTCAAGAACACCAAGTCCGGATAGATCAAACTTATGTTCCTTTGCCAACGCAGACATCACTCTATCCACCTCATTCTTAATCAGTTGCTCTGCATCGTTGGCTGACATGCCTTCCGACTCTACAAGAGCAGACTGAAGAAGTCCGTCGTTGTGCTGCAAACGTTGGTTGAAAAGGACCTCCACAGAAGGAGGAGTGAATTTACCGCTTTTTTTGTCGATCTTTGCGCTCGCTTTGTTGCACACAAAGCCGCCCAATCCGGGAACAATCACCAGACTGTGTTCACAAAGCAAATCACGAACAATTAAAAAAAGCGGTTTCATATATTAACTTTTTTATTTCTTCAATTCAGCAATGAAATCTTTCAAAGCAGCTCCCGGATTCTGAGTCTTCATGAAATTCTCTCCTATCAAGAATCCCTGGAATCCCTTCTCACGAAGCATCTTGATAGTGTCCGGACTTGAGATTCCGCTCTCAGAGATACGAACCATATCAGTAGGAAGCTGGGCCATCAAGTCGATAGATGCCTGAAGGTCAACCTCGAAAGTCTTCAAATTACGGTTGTTGATACCAACGATATCAACATTCTTGTTGATATGGCCAAGCTCCTCAGCCGAATGAAGTTCAAGAAGAACCTCAAGACCAAGACGTTTAGCCTCCTCTGCAAGTTCAGCAACACGCTCTGGAGTAAGACAAGCAGCGATAAGCAACACCACGTCAGCACCACAACTCTTTGCCAAATGTAGCTGGATCTCGTCGATCACAAACTCCTTGAACAAGATAGGAATACCCACAAGTTCACGTGCGATACGGATATCCTTTGGAGCACCGGCAAAAAACTGAGTATCAGCCAATACAGAGATACCGGCAGCACCAGCACGCTCATAGAAAGGGACAACCTCGTCGACTTTGGCATTCTCATTGATAAAACCTTTCGACGGACTCTTTCTTTTGAACTCCGAGATAATTCCCGTAGATGAAGCCAACAAACTTCTACGCAAAGAGTAGCAGACACGAGTATAAGTCTCCGACTCCATGAAGTCACTCATTCTGATCGTACGCTTCAATTCAGCAACTTCAAGCTCTTTGTTCGCTATAATTTTGTCTAGATACATACAATATCAACAATAATACTATTATCTTATGTTATGAGTTTAATCTGATGAAATCCTCCAAAGCTTTCTTAGCCTTTCCGCTCTCCACGCTCTCCTTAGCCAAAGCAAGACACTCCTCCATAGAAAGAGCAGGATTGTAGACTCTCATTGCGGCTGCGGCGTTGATTAGCACAACGTTCTTCTGACTCTCAGTTGCATTATTAGTCAACACGTCGTCGAAGATCTTCATTGCCTCCTCTTTAGTTGTACCGCCATAGATTTCCTCTGGTTTGATTGTCTTCAAACCGAAATCAGAAGGAGAGTAAACCTTCTCCAAACCTACGGTAGAGATCTTGAAGTCTGAAGTCAACGAGATTTCATCGTAGCCATCCTCACTTGTGACGATAGCGTAGTCAATCTTCATCTTCTGGAACACGTTGGCATACAATCTCATCTGCTCAAGATTAGCAGTACCCAAGCACTGACACTGCGGACGGCAAGGGTTGATAGTTGGGCCAAGAAGGTTGAAAAGAGTTGGCACCTGGATGGCTTTTCTCACAGGCACAACGTTCTTCATACCCTTAGCGAACAACGGAGCGTGCATATAGCAGAAATTTGATCCGTCCAAGCTGCGACGCAATAGTGAGCTATCATTAGTGAATTTCACACCGTGACCTTCAAGCACATTACTTGCTCCGGAAACGGATGAAGCTGCATAGTTGCCATGTTTAGCCACTTTGAAGCCAGCACCAGCCAACACCAAACAAGCACATGTAGAGATGTTGAAAGTATTCTTGCCATCACCACCGGTACCGACGATATCCACTACTCTTTCGCCTCCCAAGTCGACAGGAACACCTGTCTCCAACATACCCTGGCGAACACCAAGCAACTCGTCGACAGTGACACCACGTGTCTGCATAATAGCCAAGCAAGCAGCTATCTGCTCGTTGCAATAGCGGCCTTCAGCAATTCCCAACATCATCTGTCTTGCCTCCTCCTGAGTCAAGGTGTATTGGGTATACATTTTCAATAAAATCTCTTTCATTTCGTTTTTCGTTGGATGGGTCTAACCCAAAATTTGTCAAAAATAATCAATGTTGGCCTATTAACGAAATTATTTGTCGCTTTTTTGATTTTTAGGAGATTATTACAACTTTTCCATCAGCAAAAATAAACTTTCACCAAAAACATAAAAAGTTTTCGTCTTCACTTTAAACTTTCACCCTAGAAAAGTATGTTCAGACAACTCGAATACAACAACCTAATTAAACCCAATCCTTTGTTTTCACTTTTTATTAAAAATCAACTCTAAACCTTGATTAGTATAAAACAAAAACTTATTATCACTTAATGTCTCTGTACTAATACAAAGTACTGAATCATAATCCTCTAAGACTGACAAAACATTCTGGCTTAAACTTGATTTATCTGATA